>JAGGWF010000105.1 GCA_021157685.1 Planctomycetota bacterium
ACATGACCGCCTCATATGCGATTTCTGTTCGTCGAGCCAGCGTTTTGCCTACGGCTTCCTTCAGATTCAACCTCACGACTGACACCCTTGCCGTCTGAGCTAATGGTTCCCGCAGTCGGGCCCATAGAGGACTTTCACCTCCAAAGTAAGTGTGTGCCCTACCGGGCACACCAAAAAAAGCCGCCATTGTTTTATCAATGACGGCTTAGCTCCCCGAGTAGGACTCGAACCTACGACCTAGCGGTTAACAGCCGCTCGCTCTACCAATTGAGCTATCGGGGAAACATCCATAACCTCAGTGGGTCACAGAAGACCCGTATTTTGCAAAAATTAGGTGTTTTGTCAAGAACTAGCTCAAAAAAAATGTAAATATCATCAAAAAAAACGGCCCACTCTGGACAAATATCGGGAATTCAGCTACAATTCCTCTTTAGAAGAGTATCAGACGAAACGAAACAGACCTCGTGTGCGTCTAACATACGAAGGAGTTGTCTTAACAATAACAAGGGAATTATGGCAAAAAACACGATTGACATAGATGGATATACAATTATTCGCCGGATCGGTACCGGGGCGCGGTCGGTTATTTACCTTGCGATAGAGGAATCCACAAAAAAACGCATTGCTATCAAACGGGCCATCCTCGAAAATCCTGAGGATATACGGATATTCAAGCAAATCGAGAACGAATATAAGGTTTCGAACAAAATCGATCATCCCTACATCCGGAAATGCCATGAGTTGGTCCGTTTTCGCAAGCTCTTTCGAACAAACGAGTTAATACTAACCATGGAGTTTTTTGACGGCCAGAGTCTCGAAGATCAGACACACCTGAGCATGCTTGATGTACTGCTGGTGTTTCGTATGGTCGCCATCGCTTTAAACGCAATGCACGAGAAGGGATTCGTACATTGCGACATTAAACCCAATAATATCCTATTCAACAAAAACGGGGGCATTAAGATTATCGATCTGGGACAAAGTTGCCGGTTGGGCCAGATCAAAAAGCGGATTCAGGGAACGCCGGACTATATCGCCCCCGAGCAGGTTCGCCGGGAACATCTGAGCCACCGAACGGATATTTTTAACCTCGGAGCAACGATGTACTGGGCACTGACCGGGAAAAATGTCCCCACCCTGATCCCCAAAAAAAATGAACTCGGCATTGCCGTCAATGATCCTTCACCAATTAAGTCACCGCACGAATTGTACCGGAAAATCCCTAAGTCATGGTCCGATCTGGTCATGAAATGTGTCAGTGAAAAACCCGCCAATCGGCCATCCAACATGTTGGAAATCACCCACCAGTTGGACGAGCTAATCCGTGAGATGTTTGGTTCCAAAACCGCTTCGAATGCAACAACAAATCATACAACTCTGTCGTAAAGGAGCCAAACTGAATCGCTCCTGTCGTTTCCGTAAAGGCAATATTATCAACCTGCCTGAAATGGGCAAGGTGATTGTAGCGGGCGACCTGCATGGTCATCGGCGCAACTTTGAACGCATCCAAAAAGTGGCTGACCTCAAAAACAACCCCTGGACCCATGTCGTCCTTCAGGAAATCATCCATGGCGGTCCGGAAGACGACAATGGCGGGTGTCTGTCGTGGCAGCTTCTGTTTGATGTCATCCGCTACAAAATTAAATTCCCGGACCAGGTGCATATCTTACTCGGCAACCACGACACCGCAGCAATCAGCAACAATTCGGTCATGAAAGCCGGCAAGGAAATGAATCGTGCCCTGCAATCGGCTATGCAACGACACTTTAAGCAGCACTACGAAGATATTTATGCCGCGATGACAGACTACATGCTTTCGCAACCTCTGGCGATTCGCTGCGCAAATCGCATTTGGGTCTCACATTCACTGCCGGCAGACCAATATATCGAGAATTTTGACTTATCTATATTTAACCGCCCGTACACCTTGGATGATATCGAACGCCCCAACTCCGTTTATCTGCTGACATGGGGTCGCCGTCATTCAGCTCAAGCATTGACGCGACTGGCAGAAATGTTTGATGTTGATGCATTTGTTCTCGGCCATCAACCCCAAGAGATGGGATGGTCACTGGCCGGGCCCAACACACTCATTCTGGCATCGGAACACAGTTTCGGCTGCCTGCTGAAATTTGATCTGGATAAGCTCTATACCGCCTCAACTCTGGCAGAATATATCATTCCTCTAAACACCATCGCTTAAAAAACAGCGAAGGGATACGCTTAAGTTGGCCGCCCAACGAGGTAAATGCAGTTTTTGCCGCTTCGTTTAGCTTCAAGCATGGCCTGATCGGCTTTTCTAAACAATTCCTGAGCATTTTCGGCATCCATGGGAAATGTTGCCACCCCCCCGCTGATCGTCAGCGACCCCCTTCCCTGGGGCCCCAACTGATCAAACGGTGTATCAGACATCTCATGGCGAAACCGCTCGGCCATAAAAACGGCCTGTCGCGGATGATTCTGACTGGACCTGCGGCGGTCTGAAGAAACGCCCTTATATGTCTGGCCCTCAGGTACATCCCAAAACACGACAGCGAATTCATCGCCCCCCAATCGCACAACCACATCCTGATTGCGACAACACCGCCGAATCAGTTTCGCAGTTTGCCGAAGCACCTTGTCACCCACGGGATGACCATAGGTATCATTATAATGCTTAAAATCATCAATATCAAACAACAACAAGGTAACCTGACATTGACTGGCATCCGCTTTCTTCAGAATCGCAGGCAAAAACTGTCTCAGATACCGGCGGTTTTTCAGGCCTGTCAGGTCATCCTGTATAATCAACTCCCCTAACTCCCTGATTCGCCGATCTTTGTCCCGATCATCAATCGTCATATCTAAAACATCCCGTAACTCGGCCGCTTTTTCGAGAAACAATGCCTTCACGCTCAACGGACAAATCAGATAGTCCAGACATCCATTTACCCAGGAACACGACCGAAGCCATTCATGGACGCCAGGTTCCTCAACCATTTGAATCAGGAGGCAGATTGTCGCTTCCGGACAAACCTGATGCAAGGCCTCCAATGCCTGTAATTTGGGTTCGGGTATTTCTGAATAAACCACAAAAACCCTGTCAAATGGTTGCTGCTGGGCAAATGTGATGCCCTCAAAAATATTCCTGCAGGTTCGCATTAAAATCGGACCGTCGGCAATCACCTTTGCGGGTGTTCCGATCAGCAAATGATTATTTTGTTGAGCCGCCGTCATTTATTCAACCCCTAAAAGCGCATTGACTTCGTCGTCGCTGAGTTCATACTCCAGCCGATCTGATTCTTTAGGAAAAGCACCCCCCGCCGCATTTGACGCGGATTGGTTTTGAGGCATCGTTTTACAAAACGAACGAATAACCTGCTGAAGTTGATCAAGCTGACTCGCCAGCACTATGCCATTGTTCGTCGTCTGCGTAATGGCACAATCTGATACATTTTCGCCGGAATCAATCCAGCCGATTATCCGAAGATCGGGGAAATGCCGCTCGATGAAAACGGCTGCCTGCGGACCGAGCATTGCCGGGCGCACAATTAAAACAGGTAACTGACCAGCAGGGATGTCCTTAATCGCATTCACGACTTCATACACTGTTGAATACACAGAAAACGCATACCGCCATTGACGCAATGCGGAAGCCAAAATTGCACACACCGAATCCGCCGGTCGAGCAAGAACCAGCACGAGAATACCTGAATTGGAGTTTTCCATACACATCACCCATTTTCTCCTGTTAATGCAGTATAGCCAATAAGAAGTAAAAAGTCAAACGAAATCACTCCTCTTTGAAATGGTATAAAAAAACCCGACAGGGGTGTATCCCGTCGGGCTTGGCAGTAAGTACAAAAAATATGCCTTAAACCGGTTGCTCCACATGAACACGCTGATATTCCTGATAGGATCGATAAGTCTCCTGGAAGTAGCCGCCCTTGCGGCTTTTGACACCCATGAGTACCGTACCGATGATATCGGCGTGAATGTCACGCATTTCACGAAGCATACGCATAGCCGCACCGCGATGCGTATTAGCGGTGTTAAAGACAATAATCGTCCCATCGACCTGTGCGGCGAGGGTCTTGGAATCACTAACAAGCATGGCGGGGCCGTCAATAATCACATAATCAAAATCCGACTTGCAATGTTCCAGTAGCGACTTCATACGCTCGCCACTGAAAAGTTGCGCCGGATTCGCAGGAAGCGGGCCGCTGTCAATAATGAACAGACCCTCAATACCACTGGCACGAACGATCTGGTCGGCGCCATCACATTGGCCCATCAGGTAATTGCTGAGGCCGTAATCGGAAACATCAATCGCCGAGCCATCCGCCGCCGAATGCGGGAACAGACGCGGCGTCGAAGGCCGTCTGAAGTTCGCGTCGATCAGCAGAACCCGACGGTCCTCGGCCAACAGTGTGCTGACCAAGTTAACCGCAACAGTTGTCTTGCCGTCCCCTGCCTGTCCGCTGGTAATAAGCAGGGTCTTTTTTGCCTGACCTTCGGCACTGGAGAGCTTCAAGTTCGTTCGGAGCTGACGATAACACTCGCTCATAATCGAATACGGCGCCTGACGCACCACATGATACAAATCGACGCCGTCGATGTCTTCGTCATCATCGACATGGCAAACCATGCCCATCAGCGGAACCTTCAAGTGACGCATCACATCACTGGGACTGCGGAGGAGGTCGTTCATTAATTCAATCAGGAACGCAAGTCCCAACCCCGCCATTAACCCCAATATAAACCCACCGGGGAAGAACATTTTCCAGTTCGGAAAGCTCTTTTCTCGTGGTTCTGTCGCCACATAAGGCGAGGACAGTTTACTGAGCCCCGGGTCATCATGCTGAGCTGTTTTCTTTGCAAGCAGCGTATTCATATCTTCTAAAAGCGTCCTGCTTTCCACCCGTTGCCGTTCATATCGCGAGTACTCATTACGAATACGGTCAATTTCTTTATATTCAGCATGTGCGACCTGAAGTTGCTGGGCCGTTGTTTCCAATTGCTGAACAAGAGCTGCCATCGATTCTTCAGCCGCCATCAAATTGGATTTCCGGTTTATTTCACCGATTTCATATTTCCGCTCAGCCAGCCCATCACGCATTTCACTGAGAGAGGCCTGCGTTTCACGCACCAAACGATGGTCTTCGCCAAATCGATCCAGTCGCTGTTCCAGTTGTGGTTCCAGCAAGGCGATACGGTCTCGCATCAGACGGGCCGTTGGATCGGTCTCAACCTCCTCCTTGACCCGGTCATCAAAATCTCCGGTTACCCTTGCTTCCAATGTAGCGATGATACTTTCTAATCGTCCCTTTTCATTCGTGAACGCAGAATTCTGCTCCTCTAAATCAGCCAACTTATCATCCATATAGTCACGAAAGGATTGCCCCTCACCCAAATTCAGACGCGCAAACCGAGTCCCTGAACGGATCGATTCTAAGCCACTTTCAATTTGATTCAGGGTGCTCTGAATCTCGTCCCGCTGACCTTTAAACTGGGCCAGTTCCCCTTTCAATCCACCCTGAGCCAACTGCTGCTGCTGACTCAAAAATATCCGCACCATCTCATCGACAATCAATTTCGCATCTTTGGCACTGCCACAACGCATTGAAACGATGAGGAAGTTGTTATCCCGCGGCGCCGAAGCACCTAAATTGTCTTTCAAGTCATCCAAGGCCTTATCAATGGCTTTGGCCCGGTCACCGATAATTTCACCGGCAGCATTAACTTTCGCAAATCTTTTAAACCAATCAGTATCTCTAACTTTATCAGACCTGTCGAGCAGTGCCCCGAGCATGTGATCCTGTTTGATCAATGAGGCCTTTGTGAAACGGAACTGGTAGTAGATGTCTTTTTGCGGCTGAATACCCGTTATCTGCATCGGGTCCAGATTGATCGGAGGGGCCACATCAATCGCCCGTATCGAAGTATATTTGGGAATATAGCGATCACATAAAAACCACGAACCGCCGCCGATCATTGTTCCCAAAACCGTCAAGATAATGATCATCCAAATATGCCTGCGAAGGATCCCCACGATTTCCTTGGGGGTCATTGCCATCCCACCACCGCCGCCAGCAGGACCTCGCGGCGGCATCATCGGCGGCCGACCTGAGGGCCTCGCCAGCATATTCGTTGTTCGTTGAATCGGATTATCCATTGAAAGTCTCCCTATCGGACCCTATTCTCTTAGGTTTGCTGCAATCGCTCAATCGCGGCCTGCAATTGCTGTTTCTCTTTTTCTGACATCTCTTCAGAATTCTCTAATGCCTTCTGGTACATCTCTATCGCCTGTACCGCCTTACCCAACCCTTCCTTAGCCATAGCAAAGTGCTTATAGAGATCCCAAGGCACCGGTTGCCTCAAAACTTCATAAATCTGGATGGCTCGAACCAGGTTTTGTTCGGCCTGTTCGTACTGTCCTGTTTTACACTGGACATACGCATAGGTGTCCAGAAAGACCGCATTGCCCGGGTCACCCTGATGGGCCTTGCGGGCATACTCCAAAGCCGTCTGCAATTGCTGATCATTATCTGCCAGCAGGTACGCCATGTTGTTGAGCAGGGAACTGTTATTCGGCTGCAATTGAAGCATTTTTTCAAGCAATGCCGTTGCACGATCCCAATAACTCGGGTCGGTTGTTTTGGTATAAGCCATGATCAGCAGGTTGACCTTTTTTAACGCATAGCCCAACCAGGCGGGGCTTTCTTCACCTGATATCTCGATGCACTGATTGACATGTTCAATGGCTTTATTGTACGAACCTTCGCGCTGTGTCAGGCGAATCGCCAGCAGATGTGCCGGCAGTGAGTTCTCATCTGCGGCAAACTTCTTGGATATCCAAGCCGCCTGCGCTTCTTGGCCGACAGTATCCAGCATCTTCTGAAAAACCATACCCTGCATTTCATCGTTTGCTTCGGCCTTGTCCAGTGCCGTATAAAAACTCTCGACCGCCTTATCTTTCTGGCCCTTTTGAAACTGGACTCTCGCCATAAAAGTATAGGCCAGCGACGCTGCGGGTGAATCAATCATACCGGAAGCAATGGAATAAACCTGATCATACTGATTGCCCTGATACAAACTTTCGAGATAGCTGCTGAGCGACCTGCCATCAGGACGCCCCTGTTCCCAACTCATCTTCCACGACGCTCCCAACAGTGTCTGTGCCTTGGCGAAATCTTTCTGCCCTAGATAATAAAGACCGGCACGGTAATGCCAGAATACACTTTGCGGATATTTTTCCAGCGTCGTTTGATAAAACTTATCCAGATCACCAGCTCGATTGTTCTTCTGGTACAGACTCTCCAACATCAGTCGAATTTGTATCGGGCTTTGTGGGGTATCTAAGTTGGATACCAGTTCTCCAATGGCAGCTGTCACCTGATTGAGTTCAGTATAAACGGCCACCAGTTCCATACGAACCGCCGGGGTATCCTGCAAGCCCTTACTGTGCTGCAGGTCATCAATCGCTTTTCTGGGTTGATTCATCAAACGATACAATCGGCCGCGCAGACGCCAAGCACCCGGATTATTCGTATCCGTCTCCAGATAGTGATTGGCCAGAGCAAGTGCTTCATCTAACCGTCCTCTGCCCATCTGGGTCCAGGCCTCGACCAGCAACACCGCTTTTTCGTCCGGGAACCGTTCCCTGAAACTGGCGAGTTTCTTTTCCGCCTCCTCAATAAAACCATTATCGACATACTTCTGGAGGATCCATAATTCAGTCTCTTTTGTTTCACTTAATTCAAAAAGTGCATTGAGATAGTCTTTAACCCGGTCCCGTTTACCAGCACCCTGAGAGACCAGCACAAGGCCCTGAATCAGCAACGGATCATCCGGTTTTTTCTGAAGCAAATCCTTGAGGATTGCTTCGGCCTGATCAAACTGCCCACTGCGCAGATAGAACTTCCACAGCATATTTTCATCGCCCTTAAGCAGATCGATCGCTTTTTCTTCCTGCTGGGTCTGACGCAGATAGTCCGCAAACGCCTGACGGAGGGGTTCGTTATCCGGTTCAACATCCATACCCTTCTGATAAGCGGTTCCCGCCAACTCAATCAGGCCGGTCTTTTTAGCCGCATCCCATTCTGACTGCGACATTCGCAAAGCCATATTCCCCAGCATCAAGGCGTTGATCGCTGTCGGGTCACTGTCCAGCAGTTGCTGGCGAATTAAAAGGGCTCGGTCCGGATCCCGTAACCGAATGCTCTCGGCATACACACTCCGCAATTTTAAGTCTGAAGGATTCATCCCCACGGCAATCTCAATCGCCCGTTCTGCCTCGGCCCGCTGTTTCACTGTCACCTTACTTCCCAGCGCGGTATTTCGAGCAAAGAGCAAAGAGGCCAACTGTCTCGCATAAGAAACATTTTTCGGATTCATGCGAATGGCCGTCCTTACACTTTCAATGGCTCCATCTTCGTCTTCCAGTTGGCGCTGGACCTGACTCTTAAGAAGATAGCTATAGCTGGAAAGGGGGCGTAGTCTTAATGATTCATCCAGCCGCCGCAGCGCCAGCTGTAAATTCCCTTTGGTAAATTCCAATCTGGCGGCGGTTAAGTTGCCCTCGCAGCCATCGATATTTTCTGTTCGGAAAATCTGCTGCAGATTTTCTGCCGTTTCAAAATCCTTTTGCTCAAGGGCAATATTAAATCGCGCATCCAATATCTCCGGAGCATCCGCATCGACCTGCGACACCTGTTCAAGCTCCTGTATCGCTTTTTCATAGTCACCCTGCAAATGGTAGCGTTCTGCCAGCAGGATTGTTTTTTGCTTTCCGTCGTCCAGAGAGTCAATCGCCTGATCTCTTAACTGCATCCGTTGGACAGTCGTCAGATTCAAAGGATCGTCCTGCTGCGCCTGCAAACGAAGAACCATTAGGGCCAGCACATCAGGATTAGCAGCAAGGAAAGTGTCTAAATACTGAACCGCAAGCGGCGCCTGGCCATCCTGTATCAGGTCCACACAGACCGTAGCTAATATCTGAGAATCCAATGCCTCTGGATAATCCTGCCAGATCTTCACCAACAGCCCCTTTCGTTCCTCACGAAGAGCTTGCAATTCCAGAGTCTGCTCCGGAATCGGCTCTTTTTCCCCCTCTTTCAACGAAGCGATGGTTTGCTTTAGTTGAGCTATCTGGCTGACAAGCATACCCAATTCATAGTAAAATTTCTCTGCCGGTGGACCATTATAGAAAGCAATAAGTTCCCCTGCCTTATCAAAGTCCTCAAGGGCAATCGTAGCCTCGATCTCCAGCTTGCGACTTAGTTCATTAACACCATAGCGGGCCTGATAGTTCTGAACTAATTGCATGACACTGCTCCAGACCCTAAACCGGGAGAGTACCTGGGCGTAATCCAAACGAACCTGCGGTTTTTGAAGAACATATCTATCCCGACTCGCAAGGGCCCCTCGCAAAAACTCATTCTGCAAACCAGGTTGCTTTTGTTGCCTTGCGACCTCCGCCAAGATCACACAGACCCGGGAATCGACATTCGAAGGCTCATTGGGTTTATCCAAAGCCCTACTTTGTTCATAGGCGGCATAGAGCAACCGCACCCCCTCTTCCGACTCATCTTTGACCATCGCAATAAGGCCTTGAAATTTCTGGCCAACAGGATTATCGCTCGTTCCTAATGTAGTGGTGATTTCATTGATGCGTTCTTCGGCTTTTTGTGTGTAATCCTGAACCTCTGTATCCTTGGACAATCCCTTTGCAGCAAAAGCTTTTTCTATGTAGAAATCCGCCAAGAAATTATTGAGCGCAAATCGATAATTCTGACTTCGCCCCTGCAGCGGCCCGGGAACATCCTGAACCTCCTCCAGCGACAACGCCCCCTCTGCGATCTGCAATGCGTCATCGACCGCCGCCGGATCATCAAATGCATTCCCCTTACGATACATCAATTGGGCCATTCGAAGCGTGTATTCAAAATCGTCCGGCTTAAGCTCATGGGCCTGACGAATCGCTTCGATCGCACGGTTAATCTCCGCTTCCGCAGACATCTTTCCGGGTGTCTCGTAAACAATCGAGGTGACCAACCAGAGCTTCTCATTCGGCTGAACCTGCTTGCTGCGTTCCTCAATCTCAGCACGAATCACCTCCAGAGCATTCGGATCATTCGCCGATGTTCGCATCTTGTAAAGCATTAGATCCGCAACTGCGGTTGCTTTATCATCCGCCTGCTCGACAGCCGTCTCCAGCAAACCCATCGCCTTTTCCTGAGCTTTTTCTCTGGCCTTGATGAAGCCGGCCAGCGCGTTCAACTCCCCATCCACTATCGTCGCATCCGCCATCAATTTATAGAATTCGCCGTTCTGCGGCTCGGTTTCGATCAAGCGGTTTAATAACACCATGCATTTATCTAAGGGTTCTCTGCGGTCGGTTGTTCCCCCTCTTTGAGCGATCGACAGCAACGCTTTTGCATTCGCGGTTAGGAGAAATGTATCCGGCTCAGTCCCCTGGGCCTCAAGGATATCCATCAGTTCAGTTGTATTTTCCTCAACGGTCTTCCAAGCACGCACATCGCCGGCATTCGCCGCCTGATAGTAAAAATCGAGAAGTTTTTGGCGGGCAACAATGTTTTGGGGGTCAATGGTAATGATCTTGTTCCAACACCCCATCACCTTAGGCCAATCGGCCTCATGCTCATCATTGTGGATTAAATGCAAATCCGCCAACTCAAACAGCCGCTGAACCTTGTCTTCGTCCGTTTTCCCAAACGCATACGCGCGACCGAATTGTGTTTCCGCTTCTTCATAGTCCCCTGCCTCAAGGGCCTGATGTGCCAACTTCAGAGCACGGTTCGGATTGCGGCGTATCTGACGATAGGTCAGCAAACCACCACCTGTTGCGATCATCAGGACCAGCAGTATTATGCCAATAATTGCGACTTTTTTATTCAGTTTTTTTGCCATGATCTATTCTTTCTTGATTCTTAAATTTTTCGAAATACCCACCTACCACTATAATCTATCCGTTATTCCTGAATATCTTGATTTATCTTTGCCCAATCGGGCCAATGATTTTTCTCCAGTTCCGGCAGCAATCGTCCCATCAGTTTTTTGCTGGCATCCAGTGTTTGCTCTTTGTCGGGATAGGTCAGACCAAAGGAATCCGCCCCGTAGA
>JAGGWF010000239.1 GCA_021157685.1 Planctomycetota bacterium
TCGATAAACAAATGTCGAATCGTCGGAAGCAAAATTGTCTTCCGTCATCATCTCGCCACATTTGATGTCTTTCAAAACCTTTCCGCCGGAAGCGATTCCCAGGGGAACAGCCTTCTTTGCCGCCGCATCCGTATATCGATGCAATTGTCCTCTGATATCAGCACCACCGATGCCCCCAACCTGCTCGCCTGCCTTAATATCGCGTTTAGCAACGCAGACCACTTCACTGTGAAGCTGATCACTCGCAACCGTCACCTCGCCAAGCAGCGCAGCTTCAGCAATGCTCTGCGGAGTCTCCAGATTGCACAGGTGATAGGGCCGGAAATGCAGGTAATACGGGCCGTCCGCTTTTGTGATGAACTTCATGTCCTTGCGGATCCGTTCATCCTCCGCATAGACAATCGCAAAAACGCCCGGGGCGATCTTGCCAGTGGAATAATCCACCCGGCCTGCCCCCTCCAGTATGCCGCCGGCAGACTTCGGAACGAATGTCTGCACCAGTTCATCAAGCTCGACTTTGGGCCCGTGCATTCCGGGGACATCCGGCAACAGCCCCGTCGCATTCGACACCGCCGCCATCTCAACCATTGACTTGGTGCCGTCAATAAACGCACAGAGCATCTTTGGATTCATATCCTTGCTCTTGGCCTCTTCGGCACACATCTCCGTTGTCACCGTGTAATTGATCGGGTTATTCTTGCCCTTGCCAAGACAGACCACTTCAAAACCCATCAGAACGGCCTGTTCGTAAAGCATCTTGCAGACACCCGGCTCATCGCCGGAGGCCACCGTATACACCGTGTCGTGCGAACGAGCCAGATCACTCAATATCGGCCCGACCGTAACATCCGTTTCCACATTGAGCATGACGATCGGCTTGCGATTCATGATCGAATGCCATGCGACCATCGCCCCGATTTCCGGTACGCCTGTCACCTCGACATTGGCATCCAGTCCGTCAAGCTGAGGCATCAACAAAGCATCGCTGGTCACAACCAGTTTACCGGATTTGATGCTGTCCTGGGCTTGCCCGAGATTTTCGGTGACCACAATATCCCCGCGCGAACATCCGATCGCACTAAAGGTATCAATCCCCCGCTGAGGGTCTATATCGGCTATCGCCCGGACCTGCATCCCAACGATGCTGTTGATCGCATGAATAAGCCCCGAACCCATTTGTCCGCAACCAACGATTCCCACACCGACGGGGTTCCCCTGGTCCTGTCTTTGACGCAACTTCTTAACTAATTCCACAACAAAACACCTTTCTTCTAATCGCTATTGTTCGCACAGTACTTGTGACGCAAATCCGCAAGTGCAATGTAATCACCCTTTACATGATTGTAAAGATTCTTATATAATTCAAAGTACTCCATATACATCTGATGCCTCTGCTCATCCGGCTCCATCCGGTCAATGTACTCGGTCCACCCCCGTGCCACTGAGAAATCCTTGAACACCCCTGTGGCCACACCGGCGAGGATCGCATCGCCATAAGGGGCTCCGATGCGACGCTTGACCAGAACCGTCGGAACGCCAAATACATCTGTAATAATCCTTCGCCACAGGACGCTCTTAGCGCCGCCCTCATTGAGAACCAGCGGGTAATTGATCTCACCGATCACATCGCGGATCAGATGAAAAGAATCGTACAGTGCATAGGCCACCGATTCCATCATCGCACGCGCTACATGCCCGCGTGTATGATTCAGCGATAATCCGAAGATCGCCCCCCGGGCATTCACATCCCATATCGGTGTCCGTTCACCCATCAGGTAGGGCAGCATCACCAACCCATCACTGCCGGGGGCCACTTTCTCCGCTTCCTGATTGATCAGGTCGTAGGTATCAAGACCTGTCTCGGCCTCAGAGGCCCGCTCGGCTACATAGAAGTTATCCCGAAGATAGCGGATCAGCCCCCCTCCGGTTGTCGTCGTCGGCACCGTTATATAGGTATGACGGGAATCCGTCGTATAAGCAAAATTGATCATCGTATTCGGAAGAACCGTCCCGTTGTGAATAATCCCGAAGTTGCCGCAAGTCCCTAAGTTGCTCTGGATGTCACCCATCTCCGTTGCGCCGCCACCGATCCATCCCGCATTGCAGTCAACCTGCCCTGCCGCAACGGGCGTCCCCTCTGCCAAGCCCATCAGTTCTGCGGCGGCCTTGGTCACGCCGCCAACGATTTCCTCACACGAAAATAGCTCCGGCAGAATATCCGCCGGAATTCCAATCGCATCCAATATCTCTTGATCGAACCGCTTTTCCAGCAGGTTGTAGGCAACTCCATAAAACGCCGCTCCGCTGTAATGCAGCGTCGCCCGCCCAGTCAGCTTCTGTGTAATGTGGCCATCAATGGTCAAGGCCTTGCTGATCCGGCCAAAGTCCGCGGGGCGATTTTCCTTTTCCCACATCAGATTCACCAGCGCAGGATGGTCTTCGAGTCGATTCTTGGATATCTCGAAAATACGCTCTTCACCAATGTTATGGCGTATCCAGTCGACCTGTTTTGTCGCCCGGCGATCCATTAGATTATAGGCATTGTTGATCGGATCTCCCTTGTCATCCACCATCACAAGCGATGGTAATGCAGACGAGACCGCCACTCCCCTGATCTCCTTCGCATTGACCTGCGCGTCGGCGATAACCTTCTTGATAAGTCTTTGTGCGACCTCCCAGTACAATAACGCTTTATGCTCTGACCAACCGGGACTTGGGACGATAATGGAGTATTCCTCGAACGCATAACTGAGAACTCGCCCCGCATCATCAATGAGGGTCGCCTTGGCTCCTCCAGTCCCGTAGTCAATACCTAGCAACTTATCTGACATCTCAAACTCTTTTTAAACACTTCTTAAGCTTAATTTAATGCAGCACCATCGCCTCGTGTACACACTTTCCCCATCACGAACGGTGGTGATTTTAGCACCCCCCCCCCTGTTGCGTCCAGACTTTATTCGATTTTTCAGCCGCATTGCGAAATGTCCAGACCGATTCCGCCATTCGGTGGACTAAAGTTCAGGTTGGAAAATAAACACGACTGCGCAAGTCTGAAATAGACCGTTTTAAGAATTTTTGAGAGCTTTTCTACAGAGCAGGTCAGACACCTCCTATGAAGCCTGTCGTAAGCGTTCACAGTTTTGTGGGGATGAGTTTTGGATATGCAGTGCCAGCATAGGTGGCATTGAGGGCGCCCAAGAAGAATTTGTAAACGCTACATTCATGCTTGGCGCAGGTGTGCACACCCACAAAAGCACCTGCCAATCCAAGTGATTCTGGAAGATCCGGAAGTGATTGCCAATCTAAATATTCTTTACCATTGTCAATCTCTCCTGAGGCGAAGGTCAAAGAGCCATTAATAACAAATGCAAAACAAATTGATAGAAATAGTTTTTTTTGTAATGCATTATGCTTCCTTCTAATTTCGACTTCACTTGTTCCCGTCACTTATTTTTGACTGAAAAACATTGCAAAAGTGCCCTTGGCGTATGGAAAAAACCTTTATAATTTCCGCCTTTGGAGGTATGAGTAAGATTGCCCTGTCTGTCACAATAACCGAACCACCCGCCGACTTCACTATCAACAAAATGACTGTATGTGTATTGATGAACTTTATCAAGCCAGTCCAGCCAGACTTTATCACCTGTTTTTGTGTAGGCCAAGACCAATGCGTAGAGAGACTCCGTATGCGGCCACCAGAGTTTCATTGACGATTCCAATTGCAGGGTTGGCCTATTCTCAATATCCATAAAGTAATACAAGCCGCCATATTCCTTATCCCAGCCGTATTCCAGCGAACCTCTCAAAGCTTCATATGCGATATTCTCTGCTTCCGCATCATCAACAAAATCAAGCAGATGCAGAACAAACCAAGACACTTCAATGGAATGACCCGGGTTAAACCATCGCATCTCAGGCCAATTCGATCTGTTTTCGCCATTAAGCGGAACATTTTCGATGAGTATATTATCTTTTTTTCGATAGTGCAGCTTAACGCCGTCAATCGCTTTTTTCATGATATCAAGGTACGCTTGTTTTTTATCGATAAGAGCCAATTCTATCGCCATTGATGCCAGCACCATGACATTAGCCAGATTACTCATAGCGACTGAACCCGTCAATACAGGCCTGTCAAGCAAAGCTGGCTTTTCAATCCATTTCACAATATCCCAGAACAATGCAGATGCCTGCTCAACATATTTCTGCTGGCCAGTCGCTTTGGAATATTCGATTAGCGCCAACACATAAAATACTGCTGAGTAGGGTTTTCTTTGATAAAAATAAGGTCTGCCGTCACGAGTTAAGCTGAAATAAACCCTTCCTTTTTCATCCCTGCCGTATTTTGTTATGAAGTCCATCCCCAATTTGGCAAGGTCAAAATATTCCTGCTTTTTATCAAACTCATTATACAATCTGGCAAACATCCATGTTTCTCTGGCCTGAAGCCACATATATTTCTTGTCATCATAGACCAAACCATCTTTATCCAGACAGCTAAAATAACCGCCATATTCAAAGTCCGGCGAATGCTTGATCCAAAAAGGCAGCACCTTATTAAGCAGGTCATTTTTATAAATCCCGCGATATTGGCTGATAGGCATATATTTCCTCCTATAGAAACCCTTTGCTATTTTGCTTTAATCATCTTCGCATAAAATGGACTGGCTGGTAATCGCTCTTTATTAATCAGATTAGCGTCCGGATCAGGTTGCCATGCATAACCGCCTCCGGCTGCTCCGACACAGTCGCAAAACTAGGCAGAGACTCAATGACAATGTCTCCCTCTGCTGCGACAGCAGAAAACACCCACAAACCTAAAATTAGCAATGTTTTCAATACGGATATATTTCTTCCTAATGAAAATGTTAAAGTTCCCATTTTAATTATTCTATCTTAAAATTATTTACCTATCATTAAACCATCCAATCCGGATCACTACCTGAGATCGTCAGTCAACCAGCCAAGAGACAACTTGGCAAATGTAAGGGTATGTTTCTTTTCATTATCGGCCTCATGAATATCCCTCTCATAAAGCACCCCTATCTGACCATCCGGCAATCGTGTCAAACAGGAATACCCCGAATAGTCTGAATTTATCATTTTAGCCACAGGCCATGTTTTTCCTTCATCGAAACTTGCCCTGATAGTGAGTTTTCTGCGTTTGGTTGTATGAACCGGATTTGAATATAAAATAATATTCTTTTCATTACCGTCTTCAGTAGAATGATAGCGTAATATACTTGCCTGGCACTTAGGATCAATCAGCACTTCGCTTTCAAATTGCGGTTGCCAGCTTTGCCCGCTGTCATCTGAGAAAGCTATTATTCGCTTTCCGGGCTTCATCCTCATTACAATCATTAATCGGCCATCATTCAATTCTACAAGCTGGCTTTCATTCGTACCAACACCTGCTCTCGATGATTTCCAGTTTTCCCCATTATCATCGCTATACGCCACATATGAATCATGTTTTTTTTCAGCGTTCATCGTACTGAAACAGAAAACAAGTCTCCCCGAACGAAGTTGAATTCCAATCCCGGGCGCCGTCCATGAGGCAATCAATTCTTTGGGCTTTATCTGCCGAGTCACATCTAACGGACTGGACCATGTTAGTCCATCATCTTTACTCTGTTGAAGATAAATATGAAAAGTATCATCACCATAGCCCTGATTATTCGTGCCTCCTTTCGAAAGCCCAACACCTTCGTTGGCATAAACATAAGCTACCCATAAAATATGTGTTTGCTTATCGTAAAACAAGATAGGATCGCCAGCACATCTGGCACCCGGATAATCAGCAATCGTATAGACCCGACTCCAGGTTTTTCCACTATCAACGCTGCGTCTCATAACACAATCAATATTGTTAGGAGCATCACCCGCTCGATCTTTCCTCGCATCACAAACAGCAATAACCACCCCCGTAGGAGTGGTTATCAGAGAAGGTATTCTGTAATTGGCTGTACCATCGCGGCCGCTGATAAATAAATCCAGCTGAGCAAATTCACCATCAGGATTATCAGCAAGTTTATATTCAAATTTCTGAGGTGATTGAACGCTTGAACCTGCTGCAATAGCTGAACTGATAGTAAACGCAAAAAGTATTGGTATGATCGCATATCTCTTATGCATTTAAAACCTCCATGAGATTAGACATTACAGGACTGATGTTGTCTTGTTTCATATATTTGCTGTTTTTTGCTGATTCAGCATCCTTTTGACAAAGTCAAGATTGAACAAACGCTCCCTTTCAAGTTCGTCCATTTTTCTGGCTGGCGACATGGCAAGTTCGCCTTCAACGCCTCTGGAATTTAAAATTGCCGAAAAGGCATCAAGCAGCGGAAATTCTTTTCTCATTAGCAATAAAAACGCTGAAAGATCCTTCTGCAATTTTGAGGCTGTCATATAATCCCTGTTTTCTGCGGCCTTGACAATCTCACAAATCAACTCAGGACAGATTGAAAACACTCCGTCAAGATTACTTTCGACCCCCATATAAACAAGTTGGTCCACCAAGAACGGTTGGGCGGGTATAATTCGAAAATCATCGTCAACCATCTCCATAAGACTGCGCGTATCTTCCCATTTATCCGAGCACTTTGCACCGTAAATACTGGGATGTTTTGACAATTTTAGCACTGTTTCATTTTCAAGCTTAACACCTGAAAGAACAGGCAGGTCGTAAAGATAAACCGGCTTAGTGGATCTGTCCGCAACGGCTGTAAAATAATCAATTAATTCCTGCTGGCCAGGCTTAAACAAATAGGGAGATAATACGACAACACCGTCAATATCAAACTGCTCAACATATCGAATTCTATCAAGCGTTCGAGGCAGCGATGCGTCGCCTACACCTATAAAAGTTTCGCCTTTCCCTGCACAAAATTGGCTGCCAAATTTCACCGCATCTCGATAAACTGCATCTGAAAGAAGCTGCATTCTTCCCATTGTACCACATATCAACACGCCATAGATACCACTTGCAAACTGCTGATCGATATGCTGTTTAAATCCATCCGTATGCAGTGCCCCGTCTTTTGCCAAGGGGGTGCATAACGCGCTGTATAACCTTGTTTCCACAATTACCTCTCTTTATAAAAAATATCTCCATCCAGCAAGCCATCAAAGACTTATACTCACACTATCATTCAATTTCAATCGTAACCTCAATCTATTGAAAAGGACAACTAAAACCTGACCCATCTCTCATCAAGACGGGCCAGGCAATAATATTTAATCAAAGAACGGTCTATGGACTGATCGAATCCCAGTTATCCGTTAAGCATTCCAGAGAGCAGACGATGAAATTCACGGTTCGGGTGTCATCGCTGCCTTTTTCATAAAGCACACCTATTCTGCCGTCATCCAAAATGGTCATACATGAATAGGCCGCCTCTCCCGAAACTAATGTTTTAGAAGCCGACCAAGTGCTTACATCATCATAGCTCAATCTGAGAGTTAAATTCTCTGTAACCGTTCACGGGTATTTTGAGGATATTGAGCAACACACTCAATGTCAAAATGCCCATTTCAACCTGATGAATGATAGCGTACTCAAGGCAGCATGTCAATATTCCTCTCAAGCAACACCTCAGGTTTGTCCGATAATAATCTTACTGACGAACATGAGGACGAAAGTTAACTTCTAAAAAAGA
>JAGGWF010000007.1 GCA_021157685.1 Planctomycetota bacterium
GCTCATTGGTGGACCTGGGCAAACCCATACCATTGCAGGCGGTCATGCATGATCATTGGGTTAGTTTGGTCGCCGCCGCCTTTGGTAAGATCGTATTTTTGGATGAGCCCACCATGCTGTATCGCCAGCATGATAACAACTATTATGGTGCCTCATGCTATGGCTGGGGCCATTTTTATCGCCGATACAGGCAAGGGATCGATGCGGCAAGAAAGCGGCTGTCTCAGTATGTCGATCAGGCAGCAACCTTTTATGATCGACATGCACAGTCCCTGCAACCGCAGCAGCGACAAATGCTTGCAGAGTTTTCTCAGTGGCCCGAGCTTTCCTGGCTGGGTCGCAGGAAGCTTCTTTTGAAGCATCGAATATTCAAAACGGGCTTTCGACGAAATATAGGATTGTTTTTAATTGTCTAAGGGAAACCGCGGATGACGCCTACGGTGGAGAAGCTTACACGGATTAAAAGAAAGAAACCACGGAAGACACTACAATGGCACGAAAAATAGCCACAGAGACTCCGAGGTATTTTATTCAACCCCTACGGGGTTGTTAATGTTTTGTTGACTTTACCACGGACTGCGGCATCTGGCCTCTACCCGCGGCTATTGTTGTTATGACCCCTACGGGGTCGGGTAAGAAATAATTCGTTTTTATTGGTGCTCATTCATGATTCTTTTTTATGTGAACGGATACGCCGGGTTAGGAAAACAATGAAAATAGCGTTTATTTGTGACTGGCTGACTGGGATGCGGGGAGGCGAAAAGTGCCTTCTGGCCATGTGTGAAGTATATCCGAATGCGGATATTTATACCTTGGTCCATTATCCCGAAAACTTCAGCGGCGAGTTTGAAAAGCACCGGATTACCACCAGCTTTATCCAGAAGCTGCCCGGCAACGGGCGCACATTTCGCCACTGGCTTCCTTTGTTCCCCAAAGCAGTCGAGTCATTTGATCTAAGTGGTTATGATTTGGTTCTCAGTTTCAGTCATTGTGTGGCCAAGGGTGTCAAAGTGCCGGCTGGAGTTCCCCATATCTGCTACTGCCATACGCCCATGCGATATGCGTGGGATATGCGTCAATCCTATCTTTCCGGAATGAATCCGCTCAAAAAGAGAGTCGTTTCCTTGCTTTTGGACTCTCTCAAAAAGTGGGACCGATCTACTGCGAGCCGTGTCGATCATTTCATTGCTAATAGCCGCTATGTTCAGCAGCGGATCGAGGATTGTTACGGGCGGGACTCCAAGGTCATCTATCCGCCGGTCGATATTGAGCAGTTCTCCGTTTCATCCCGTCATGACGACTACTATCTAATCCTGTCTGCGATGGTTCCCTATAAACGGATCGATCTTGCCATACAGGCCTTCAACCAGAATGGCAAGCGGCTGATTGCCGCAGGCGGCGGGCCTGACTATAACCGGTTAAAGGAAATGGCGGAACCCAATATCGAATTTGTCCTGGATCCCGATGATGCGATGGTTGAGCACCTTTATGCCGGATGCAGGGCGCTGATTTTCCCCGGCGAGGAAGATTTTGGGATCGTCCCGCTGGAAGCTCAGGCTTGCGGTAAACCGGTTATCGCCTACGGCAAAGGCGGCGCCTTGGAAACCGTAATAGGTCTCGATGATCCCGACACTGCTCCCACCGGCGTGTTTTTCCATCACCAAACCGCAACAGACCTGCAGGCAGCCATTGATTGCTTTGAAGACAATACAGCCGTGTTCATTCCGCAGAATTGCCGGCAAAATTCAGAACGGTTTAACCAAACCCGATACAAATCTGAAATGACCGAGTTCATTCAAAACATCATGGCCTATTAGATTTAATGGAACACAGGCATCGGTGCCTGTGCATAGCGCCTCTTGCTGTTTTTCTTTTAATCTGTGTTAATCTGTGAAATCTGCAGGTCCTTTTTTTCTCTGTGACTTTTTATATATCCGGTGTTAATTTTGTTAATCCTGTCAAAAAAAACTTTGTGTCTATTCGTGGCTCTTTTTGGTGTCAACAGCGTAGATTCGAATGACCTTATCAATGTTGGCTTGGCCTGTTGTGACAAGGAAAGCGGTTTCAGGTAACGCCGCCGATTCATCTGCTGCCTTGACGATTACATATTTCTGGTTCAAGGTTGCTGTTCTGCTCAAGGGTTGGTAAGCCCGTTCGGCATAAAAGCCCACCCGGCCATCGAATACGGCCAGAACAGAATCAGCGGGCGTGTGATCTCTTAGCCACAGACCGGCCTGCTTATAGACGGCCTTGTCCGCATGAGCGGGCCGAATCAGTTTAGGTACAAAAATCGCGATACAGATTCCAAGTACTACGGCGGTATTCCGGTGCAGATTGCACCGTTGACAGCCAAAGACAAGGACCAGACCGTGCAGTCCTTTAAGTATCCAGGCAAAGCCAAAGACCACCAGCGGCATGATATGCCGATGACTCATGTATCCATGCTGACAGTGCAGCCAGATCATTAGTCCCAACCACAGACTGGTAAACAAAATCAAAAATTGATCCTGATTGCGCAAACACCTAAATCGTTTTATTTTATAGAGGAGTATTCCCAGCAATGGGATCGAAAGCCCGAAAATCGTATTAAACAACTTTTCAACAAAGTGCAGGATTGCCTTGACTGGTCTGGCAGCTATGGAAAATCCAGGAATTCCTGCTTGAATGGGATGTTGACTGATATTCTTGATCGGTAATCGTTCACGCAAAAATGTGTTTTTTAACGGAACACAGGCTTCGGAGCCGTGCTGGAGAACGGTTGGGGTTGATCGATCGCAAGCAGGACGCCCTAAACCATCATCGCCGCATAAGCGCAGGCAAGATGCCTGCGTTCCGTTAACCCGGCTGAATGTGCCCACCTTTTTTTTTGGAAACAGGGCGCCTTTGTAATGCATATAGGGTCCTGCGATCAAGCCCGCCGCAATGATCATTGCCCCCAAACAGGCCCACAGTTTCAATCTGTTTGCTGAATTGCCAACTGTGTGGAACAGTGTGTAAAGGCCCAAAACCGCAACAAATACAGCCCCTTCCGGCCGTATCCAGTAGGCCAATCCGGACGCCAGACCCGCCGTGAGAAAACAAAGATGGTTTGTATTCCGAAGCCCCCGCAGACAGAAAAACAACGCCATCGCCATCAGCATCAGATTCGGCCAGTCACTTAATACCTCCGATCCGTTATTGGCATACGCCGGGATTAGCATCACTAGGGTCGTACTGACAAGGGCCGCCTTTTTATTTCCAAAAAACCGGAAAATAGAGTACAAAAAACAGATTGTAATGGTTCTGCAAACTAATGTGGCGGCCTGAGCGGTGATGATTCGTTGCCCCAGCGTCTGATTATATCCCAGTTTTCCCAAAACCCACTCTGATGCGCAGATGATCGCAGGATATCCCGGATGCTGATCGCAGGATTTGATGGTACTGCCCGGAGAGGTTTTCAATCCTTGTGCAAATTGCATGAATGTAACGCTGTCATTTGACACACACGCCAGCACCGCGATCTTATAGATCCCGATGCCCAGGCACAAAGCGATCAAAAAAGTTAGCGGATGGTGAAGGAGCTTTTTAATAGGCATTTTTTTGCTTTAGAACAACAAAAGGCGTTCGAATCAAGATCAGAAGATCCAGCCAGACCGACCAGTTTCTGATATAGTAAAGGTCGTATTGCGTTCGTTTCCGCAGCGAGCTGTCGCCGCGGAACCCATGGATCTGGGCCCATCCCGTCATCCCGGACTTTACCTTATGGCGAAACATATATTTTTTGTATTCGTCCGAAAACTTCTTCGTAAAGTGCGGTTGTTCCGGCCGCGGGCCGACCAAGCTCATCTGGCCCTTGAGAACATTGATCAGTTGTGGCAGTTCGTCCAGACTCATCGGACGCAGGAATTTTCCGATTATCGTTCGCCGAGGATCATTCTTCACCGTCCATCCGAGCGGATCATTCCGTTGCGAGTGCATGGTTCTGAATTTTAATATCTCAAACGGCTGGTTGTCCATACCGATACGCTCCTGCCGATAGAGAACAGGTCCCTTGCCGGATAGTTTCACGAGTGCCGCAATGATCAGCATGGGTACCGAAAACAGGCATAACAGGGCAAATGATACGAGCCGATCAATAATATCTTTCAGGATGATATTCATGCCGGTTAAAGGGGATTCTGATGCCGTAAAAAGCACACTGGATCCGATCATGATGGCCGAAGGGCGATTTATCTGAGCCAGAGGCCCCCAGTCCGGCAGGATACGAACCGTAATGCCCCTGTTTTGCAATTCCTTAAGATAGGGATGGATAGGCACCGCTTCAGGGCCGCTTACGGCCAGATAAATCTCATCGATACCTGTTGCTTTTGCAAGGTTGGGGAGTTTTTCAATGTTTCCATGGACGGTAATACCGGCGATCGTTCTGCCTTCAAGTTGGGGCTTGTTATCGATGAGAAAACTGCACCTTAAGCCAAACGAGGAACAGGCCTCAATATCCTGTAAAAGTTTGATCGCATTTTTACCCGTGCCGATAATGCCGTAGTGCCGCAGGTTTTTCCCCTTGGAGCGGATCCAGTGAAGTATCAGGAGCATTACCGAATGTGACGCCAGAAGTCCTGCCAGCAGTGTAAACAGAAATAGAACCAACAGGGTGCGTGTGTACGGTGTTGGTTCAGAGTAATACAAAAATAAGACAATGAACATGTATCCAAGCAGGATGGATTCGACTTGTCTTCTGAACTGTCTGAATGCCGGTTCGATTCGCAAGGATCGATAGATCCCTGCCCAGTGTCGGCAAAGGGTAACAATAATCACTACTGGTACCGTCAACAGAAAATGCCGCAGATAGGAGGGAATTCCAGAATGATCGAACACACCGGAGTAGAAGCGGAAGTAATAGACCACATTCCAAAGGATTCCAGTTGTCAGAACATCCAGTGAAACCCGTATAAAATTAATTAGTGCAAAATGTCTTTTCAGCATAGTCGGACTTTATCGTACTGGAGAACGGACCCTACCTGTTGCTTTTGCAAGGTTGGAGAGTTTTTCAATGTTTCCATGGACGGTAATACCGGCGATCGTTCTGCTTTCAAGTTTTGCTGTTGGTTCGTGCCATAAGTTAAGTCCTTAAGAATACGGGGCTTTAATCTTGTCGCTCTTTCAACACATTGGGTAGTTGAGACCATTTTTGCCTTGAACTACCCAATGTAATTTCGTTGTTTATACGGCTCCCGATTGAAAAATCCCATTTTTTTATCAAAGAGTACTTTGTATCCAATAAATACTCTATATGAGAGATTATACATTGTCAAAAGAAAAAACCGTTGAACTTAAACAGTTTACATAACAAATTGCGGTATTTTCAATCTTTCGCCATCTTTCAATGCTGATTGGTGCGCAACAACACCTGCAACCGACATATTTAATGACATTGTGATGTCAATCCAAGGCTTGCGGTTTTCAAGGATGGACATAACAAACTCGTTCATCAGATAACCATGAGCGCCGCCGTGTCCGCCAGGAGAAACTCCCGGGGGGAGTTGCGGCTTTTTTGGAATCGCAACCTTCGGGCCGCCATGAAGTGTGCCATAGTAAGCAGCTTTCTGGCCATAAATACGCCCCCTCTCGCCGTGAACACCTGGAGTATCTGTAGCCTTTAACATTCGTGATGTACCGCCTTCGCTGGTTCGCAGCAACGCAAATTCAGAACCGAAGGGGTTATTGTAAGGATTGTTTTCCGGGGAAAACATCGGAACGATGCTTTTCATGCCTTGACAACTAACATCGGTGAAGCTGCCGCCGGTTACGCCGCAATAGTATGCTGTTGCATGAGTGGGATACCACAGTGGCGGAGAACCCACTCTCCAGCCTTTGTAAGAACTAATCGGAGACGCCGCATAATGATAGTATTCACCTTCACTGTAGATGATCTTGCCAAAATGGTCTTTTTTATAAAGCTGGCGCATTGCATAAAGGTCATCATGGTAACAGGATGTCTCGAACATCATGTAGTTCAGTCCAGTCTTTTTCACGGTCTCAAAAAGCTGATGGGCATGTTCAAGATTACCAAAGACAGCCGGGACCGCTACGGCCACATGTTTGCCATGATTCATTGCCA
>JAGGWF010000008.1 GCA_021157685.1 Planctomycetota bacterium
GATTGATAACCGACATGGCATTGGCCCTGGTCAACGGATACCTTCAAAATCAGGCAGTCCTGATCGCAGTCAACGAGAATTTGCTGAACTTTCTGGACATGGCCGGATTCTTCGCCCTTTTTCCATAGTTTTTTTCGAGAGCGGCTGAAGAAAACAGCGTTTCCGGTCTGTAAAGTGAGATTAAGAGCCTCTTCGTTCATATAGGCAACCATCAGCACGACACCGGTCTCGGCATCCTGCGAAATGGCGGTAATCAGCCCGTTTGCGTCAAATTTTGGAACAAAGTCGAGACCCTCTTCGATTTCTATATTTGCACTCATAAAATTTAGATTCCGCAGTCAGATGTCAAAAAAATAGTATTAAAATTTTACAATCCCGATGTGCCGGGACGAATTCTTATTGAAAACAGTCCTTTTACACGCTATGCTGAAGAAAAACAAGTATTTTTTGGGAAACAGTTCTTGGCACGCAACGGAAAACAGCAGAAAAAACATCTCTGGTTATTTTTACGCATTCTGGTTGGAGTTGGGGCGTTGGTTTGGATTTTCAGGGACCCCAAGCAACTCATCAGTGATTTTGGCCAGGTTCAACCGCTTTCTTTTCTTTTGGCTCTTTTTCTGTTTATTTGCGGCAATTTCGCTATTGCGCTTCGTTGGGCTATTTTGCTGCGAACTCAGAAGATTAAAATCCAATGGTGGGCATGTATCAAAATTCATTTTCTGGGGTTGTATTATAACAATATTGGGTTGGGATCAATGGGGGGTGATTTACTCAAGGCCTGGTATGTAACGCATCATACTGAAAAACGATTGGAAGCTGCATTTAGCGTAATAGTGGATCGCGTAATTGGGTTATTCTGTCTTGTTTGTATGGCCGGACTGTTTTATCTATTTTTTCCGGTGGCCGCTTCGGTCAATCAAAGTGAACCGGAATTGTCCGGGCTTTTGTCGAAAATAGCTGGACATAGGGACATTGTTATATATTTTGGAACTGCTGTTGTTCTGTGTTTGATTATTTTAATGATCATCCCTATTATCAGGAGTAAGGTTGTTTCGGGGGTTAAGACCGTTTTATCAAAACGCCATAAAGTCTTTTTGGCAATAAAGTTATATCTCGAAAGCCCAGGCGTCCTTTTTTTGATGATCCCCTTGACGATTTTCGCACAGAGTCTGACTATTCTTGGGTTATGGTATATAGGAAGGTCTGTTGGTGTTCCCGTAGCCCTCAAATATTATTTTGTAATTTTTCCGGTAAGTTGGATTATTGGGGCGATTCCTATTGTGCCGGGTGGTTGGGGGGTTCTTGAAGTGACTGTGTCGGAACTGTTTAAATCATTAGGTGCCACAGTAGGCCAGGGAGAATTGTTGGCGGTGTGTCAGCGGTTGATTTTTCTTTTAGCATCTCTGCCGGGGTTGGTGGTGTATTTGACCGGGAGACATCGACCGTCCGATTAAATTTTTGTTGACGAAGAGGGTATTTGGGTGCATAATGTGGTATTGTTTAGACCTAAAAATAATGTGGGATATTACGGTAATCGTGATTTTTAAAAGATTAACGGCATGAGGCCGGGGAATACAATAGGCAAGATGCAGGCATTTAAGAATTTTCGCAGCTACTTTTTCAGAGGTATGGCTGCTTTGTTGCCCACGATCCTGACGATATGGATATTTGTTCAGTGTTATATTTTCATTCAGGATAAAGTAAGTATTCATATCAATCGCGGCATCGTCGAGTTAATTTTGCTGATTACGGACAACTGGGAAAAAGAATTCTTAGTTGGTTTCTGGGTCGATGGGCCGGGACGAATCACGGGCTTTTTCGTTGCCATCATCGGGGTCTGTTTCATTGGCGCCTTTTTGGCCAGTGTGATGGGGCGAACCCTTTGGCATTTTATGGAAAAAAATCTGATGCGGGTTCCGTTGGTGCGCAAGGTTTATCCGTATATTAAGCAGGTGACGGATTTCTTCCTTGCCAAAAAAAGTTTAGAGTTCAGCAAGGTCGTTGCGTTTGAGTACCCGAGAAAAGAAGCCTGGTCGGTTGGCCTGGTAACAGGTCACGGCCTTAAAAAGGTTGCGGACAAAATCCAAAAGGATTTTTTTACGGTTTTTGTTCCAACTTCGCCCACGCCGTTTACGGGATATGTGATTATGGTGCCGAGGGCTGAGACAATAGAACTGGATATGTCGATTGAAGAGGCGCTTCGTTTTGTCATTAGCGCTGGTGTTATAACGCCGGCGGAGCATCTGGCCTTTGAGGCGTCCAGAAAAGAACGGGAAGAAGAAACGAAATCATAAGTTAAGGAGATACAGATGATTGTAACAATTACCGGAAAGCATGTTGAAATTACTGATGCCATTCGTTCCCATGCCGAGGAAAAAGTTGAGAAACTGCCGCGTTATTATGACAGCATTACTCAGATCGAGGTTGTCTTAGAAGGCAATAAAAGCGGTATGCAGGGGGTGGAGATACTCGTTCATGCCGAACACAACGACCTGCTTATCGCAAAAGAAACGGGAACGGATACCTATGCTTGTATCGATGCGGCAGCGCATAAAATGGAGCGCCAATTGAGAAAGGCCAAAGAAAAACAGCGGAGCCATAAAGCGGCTTCTGCAGCTGATGTCGCTGAGATTGAAAGCGCGTCGCAACTTCCTGAAGAAGGCGTGGCGTAATTTTAGATGATGATGAGTCCGTAGAAAACGATCGAAGGTTTTCCGGATAGAACAAAGTGCGTGTTTGGTTCTAAGGAGTTATTATGAAGTTAGCTGATGTCGTCTGTCAGGATGCGATTGTTGCCCAATTGGGGTCAAGCGAGCGGGATGCAGTTATTGAAGAGCTGGTACAGTCCCTTGGGACGCATAAAAAAATGAAGGCGGCGTCCACGAAAGCGCTGGCTAAGGCGGTTATAAAACGCGAGAATGAAGCCAGCACGGGGATCGGAAAAGGCGTTGCTGTGCCGCATGTCAAGCATAAGGCGATTACCGAGTCGGTGGCTGTGGTCGGTTGTTCGCAGGAAGGGATTGATTTTGCATCGCTGGATAAACAGCCGGTCTATTCCGTTTTCTTATTGTTAAGTCCGGCGTCGAATCCGGACAAACACTTACAGGCCATGGAAACTATTTTCAAGAACCTTCAAAAAGATGATTTTCGCCGCTTCCTTCGCCAGGCCCGGACGCCTGAGGCGATTATTGAAGCCATTAAGGATGCGGATGAAGACAGCAACTAACGAATCGATATTGATGACCAAAGCTATTCAGGAGATCGTGCGTGTCTGTGCCGACCTATGAAATCGAGATTGAAATTCGTAATCCGGAAGGTTTGCATATGCGTCCTGCCATGCAGTTTGTTGATCTGGCGAATTCTTTTGAATCCGATATTTCGGTTGGGCATCAGGATGTCAGTGCCGACGCCAAAAGTATTATGCAAATGACGATGCTTGCGGCAACCTGCGGGACACGGCTCAAAATTACGGCTGTCGGGCCTGATGCAGCGCGCGCAGTTGAGGCCTTGCAGGATATGGTGAACAATAAGTTTATGGATAATCCTGATATCGCGATGAGTGAAAAGGAAGGATAAGAACTTTTCATGGAAATCAGAAAAGGAATTGCTGTCTCGCCCGGCATTGCCATCGCAAAGCCCATGCTGATTGATTCGAAGGATTATCGTATTCCCCGCCGGTCAATCCTTCCATCACAGCGGTCGAGTGAAATTCAGCGGCTCCGCAAGGCATTTGCAACGGCCATTTCGGAACTGGAGGAAATTGGATCCGCTAAGGATATTAAAGAAAGCAAGATTCAGGATATCTTCGCTGTCCATATGCGTTTTTTGCGTGATCGCAGTTTTCGTAAACGGATGACAGATTTCATCAAGAATGAGTTGGTTACGGCCGAATACGCCGTTTCGACTATTCTCCGTGAAATCGCCTCTCATTTTGCCGGCATCGATGATGCTTATATCAGTGAACGAGCGGCGGATATTTATGATATTGAAAAACGCCTGCTGGTTCGTCTTTTGGGTAAGCGGCAGGAAGAGGTGGATTATCTCCGGGAAGAGGTTGTCATCTTATCGAGTGATTTAACGCCGACCCAGACAGCTGGTTTTAATAAGACTTTTGTGAAGGGGTTTGCGACAGAAAAAGGTGGACGAACCAGCCACACGGCGATTGTGGCCAGGTCGATGGGAATTCCCGCCGTGGTTGCGCTGGGTGATTTGTCATCGGAAGTTCCGCCGGAGTGTGTTGTGATTATCGATGGCAATCGCGGGGTGGTTGTGATCGATCCGGACGAGGAGACCTTAAAGCAATACGATCGTTATTCGCAGCAGATGACGCAATTCGTCAGCAAATTGGATGAATTACGCGATTTGCCCGCTGAAACCCGCGATGGAGTCGTCATTCATTTAATGGGAAATATTGAATTTCCGGATGAGGCCGAAATCGTTACGGCCAAAGGAGGGGCGGGGATTGGCTTGTACCGGACGGAGTTCCTGTATCTTTATGGAGGACAGGAACCCACAGAAGAAGACCATTATAATGCCTATGCCGAAGCAATTCGTGCGGTGAATGGAAAGCCGGTGGTCATTCGGACGATGGACCTGGGCGCTGATAAACTTCCTCATTCCGGCTGGCATGTCAAAGAGGCCAACCCGGTATTGGGATTGCGTTCCATTCGTTACTGTCTTCAGGCGTTGCCGCTTTTTAAGACGCAATTGCGGGCCATTCTGAGGGCTTCTGTGCTTGGGGATGTCAGAGTGATGTTCCCCCTGATAACCAACTTGCAGGAACTTCGGCAGGCGAAGATGATTTTACGGGATGTGATGGAAGATCTGGATGAAGGCGCGATTCCTTACAATGCGAAGATACCGGTTGGTATTATGATTGAAACACCCAGCTCTGCCTTAATTGCGAATTTGCTTGCGAGCGAGTCCTCTTTTTTCAGTGTCGGGACGAACGACTTGATACAATATACGCTGGCGGTGGACCGTGCCAATGAGCATGTTTCTACATTATTCTCTGCGGCGGAACCTGCGGTCCTGCGTTTAATGCGGGGCGTGATTCAAGATGCCCATAAAGCAAAGATTCCTTTAAGCGTCTGTGGAGAAGTGGCGTCCGACTCGGAGTTCATTATGCCCTTATTAGGGATGGGGGTTCGGACGCTGTCGATGGCGCCGCCGATGATTCCTGAAGTGAAGAAGATTATACGATTGGTTACGATTGAAGAGTGCAACCGGTTGTCGCGTAAGATCACGACGATGGATTCGCATCGGCAAATCCAGAACTTTCTTAGGGATGCGGCGACGCGAATACTGCCCGAAACATTCTAAGGGTGGAACGCATTGTAGTGGATGGGTTAGGTCTCCCAAATGGGAAGATATGTGCAAGAACGAAAACAGCTGGAAAAATGGTCGGCTGAGAATTTCAATAAAATTACGATTGATTTATTAAATGCAGAAACAGATTTACACACTGGTTGTGGATTTCTCCATACAGGGAAATCTGGCCTACTTGTCCCATCAGGAAACATTGAAGATGTTTCAACGGGCTTTGATACGGGCGTCGGTTCCGTTGTCCTTTTCGATGGGATTCAATCCTCATCCTCGTTTATCCATTCCATTTCCTCGAAGCGTGGGGACACAGTCGATTAGGGATCGGGTCTGCGCGACGGTTGAGTTTTCAGAAACTCCCCCCGTGCAGGATTGGCAGGTCAGAATTCAACAGCAGATTCCGGCGGACTGTGCTATTGAGGAAGTTCAAAGCATCCTTGGGAAATGTATGTTCCATCCGCAGGGCGTCCGTTATATTTTCCGTTTGGGATCACCTTTTGACGAACAATTCCAAGAACATCTTGACGGTTGCCGGAAACAGGTTGATGAAAAAAGCCCTATTGAGATTCAGCGGTATTGGGCGAAAAAAAGGAGATACAAACAGTTCGATATGTCCCTTTATCTGGAAGCGTTGGATTTTACGAATGACCAGATTGAGGTAGTGTGTGGTATTTCACAGTCGGGGACGGTGCGTGTGGACGAACTCATGCAGTGGCTGAATGTTGCCCCGGAGCAATTTGCCGAGTCGGTGTGTCGAACAGAGATAAAGTGGCGTCAAAATTAAAAATAATCTGACCGTAAGGATCAAATATGACACGAGAGATGTTAATTAATGTATCAGAGGGCGAAGAATGTCGCGTAGCCATTGTTGAGAAGGGCTCATTGGAGGAACTCTATATTGAGCGGTCAAGTCTGGCCAGTCATGTGGGCAGTATTTACAAGGGCAAGGTGATTAATGTTGAAGCAGGCATTCAGGCGGCGTTTATTGATTTCGGTGCCGAGAAGAATGGGTTTTTGCACATCAGCGACCTTCATCCTCGCTATTTTGGAAAAAAGAACAACGAAGAAACGATTGGTCGCCGCAAGGCCCTCGCACAGCGGCCCCCGATTCAGAAATGCCTGAAAAAGGGGCAGGAGATTGTTGTTCAGGTAACCAAAGAAGGTCTCAATACGAAGGGGCCGACGCTCACTACTTATATTTCATTGCCGGGTAAATACCTTGTACTGATGCCCTGGATGAGCAAGGTGGGGATCTCGCAGAAGATTGAGGATGAGGACGAACGAAAGAAACTTCGAGAGACCATCGATGGAATTTCGCTTCCGGCTAATATCGGGCTGATCGTTCGCACGGCCGCTCAACGGGCAAACAAGCGGGAATTGCAAAATGACATCAACTACTTGAAGCGTTTGTGGAAAGTGATCAGCAAACGAATGGATTCAGTGAAAACGCCTGCGGATATCTATCAGGAGTCCGATCTTGCGATTCGTACCGTGCGGGACATTTTTGATTCTTCGATCAGTAAAATTCTTTGCGATAATGAGCAGGTAACGAAGAAGATTAGGGACTTTTTGTCGATTGTGCAGCCGCGGCTGAAACGGCGGGCCACTTATTATGACGGAAAAAGTCCGCTGTTTCATAAGTGTAATATCGAGAAGGAGATCCAGAAGATTCAGGCCACGCGGGTCGAGCTTAAGAGCGGTGGTTCTCTGGTGATTGAACAGACCGAGGCGTTGGTGGCGATTGATGTCAACAGCGGCCGCTATCGCAAGCAGACCAACGCTGAACAGACGGCGTTTAAGATTAATCTGGAGGCGGCGAAAGAAATTGTTCGGCAGCTTAAACTTCGCGATATGGGCGGGCTGATTATCTGTGATTTTATTGATATGCGCGAAAATCGCAACAAGCGCGAGATTGAAAAGGTGTTTCGCGATGCGTTGAAATCCGACCGCGCCCGTTCCAGGTCGCTCAGGATGAGCGCGTTCGGCTTGATCGAACTAACGCGGCAGCGGATGCGTCCTTCATTGCAATCGAGCACCTATCTGAAATGCTCCTATTGCAACGGCGTCGGGGTCGTTAAGAGTTTTGAATCCCAGTCCATTGAGATACTGCGAACAGTCCGGCTGGCGGCATCGAAAAAGGAAATCCAACGAATTGAGCTGACGGTGACTTCGGATGTAGCGAGCTTTTTATTGAATCAGCGGCGTTCGATACTGATGCAGATTGAAACCGACCTTGAAAAGAAAATCCGGGTCTATGCGGATGTATCGGCCAGTTCCGCTCAGCCGAAGATTGTTTGCTATGACGAGAGAGGGAGCATTGTACGGTTTTAAGATTTAACCATGAAGTTACTGAAGATCATGAAGTAAAAATAAAAATTTAAAAAACTTCCTGTCCTTTATGCTCTTTATGGTTAAAGGAATTAACATTTTATTGGAACAGAAGATGTCAAAAATAAAGGTTGATATTTCGTTTTCGGAAAGTGTCATCACCGAAGAGGGACAAGCGGTTCTTGGATTGCTTGATCTCGTGCGGCGGCCCATGTTTGAACAGGTGGTTCGGCTGTTTCTTGAATGTAGCGGTTCGGTGATTGTTTCCGGTATGGGCAAGGCGGGTATTGTCGGCAATAAGATCAGCGCGACACTCGCCTCAACGGGAACGGCGAGCCATTTTCTGCATCCGGCCGAAGCGGTCCACGGTGATTTGGGACGCATTCAGACAAATGACATTGTTTTGGCGCTCAGTCATAGCGGAGAAAGCGAAGAGATCGTCCGGTTGATCGAACCGCTTAAACAACGTGAGATTAAATTGATTTCGGTTGTCGGTGATCCGCAGTCCCGTTTGGCGGTTCACAGTGATATCGCCCTCTGTATGGGGATGCTGACTGAGGCGTGTCCGCTGGGCGTGGTGCCAAGCGTTTCGACGACCTGTATGCTGGCGTTGGGTGATGCGTTGGCCCTGACCATTATGAAATCGCGCGAGTTTGGAGCTGAGGACTATGCCCGATTCCATCCGGCGGGCGCCTTGGGCCGCAAGTTGTTGACCGTTGGACAAACGATGTGGTTCAGACCTGACGAGCCGCTGCCTGTTGCGCAATTAGACGACACGATCCAGCAGATGCTGGCCAAAAATGAAACGACAAAACGCCGGGGTGCTGTGATGGTAACGGACGCTGACGGAAAGTTGGCGGGCATTATCACCGATGCGGATATAAGGCGTTCGTTGGCGAAAAAGGGAGCCGGTACTTTTTCGGTTAAATGTTCCGACCTGATGACGCCGGACTGCAAGCGGGTGGCTGAAGATACGCTGGCCGCCGAGGCGATGGCGGTCTTTCATAAGTATCGAATTGATGAGCTGCCGGTGGTGAATGCAAAGGACCAGCCGGTGGGATTGATTGATGTACAGGATATTGTGGCCATTAAAATTGTAGGGTAGTTCCGATGACAGACCTTTCCAAAATACAGTTATTGATCCTTGATGTCGATGGTGTCTTAACCGATGGCGGTATTATCGTTCATTCAGACGGAACCGAAAGTAAGCGATTTTCTGTGCTGGATGGCCACCGGATCAAATTGTGGCAGCGATCCGGGGGCTTGACGGCTATTATTAGCGGCAGGGAGACCGTTGCGACCACCATTCGATCCGAGCAGCTTGGGATTACGCATGTTTTGCAGGGATGTCTGGAGAAACTGCCGGCCTTTGAGCAATTGTTAAAGAAAGTTGGCCTAACGCCTGAACAGACGGCCTATGTCGGCGATGATTTGATGGACATTCCATTGGTCCGTAGGGTCGGTTTTGGAGCCGCCGTCGCGAATGCGGCGAATGAATTGAAACAACATGCGGATTTTATCACGCAGCGCAAGGGCGGCGATGGAGCCGTGGCCGAGGTCATTGAACATCTGCTGAAAAAAAAGATGAAATGGGAAAAACTGATGGAGCGGTATCGGGTATGATTTAGTTTGTGGTTTCTTTTACCATGAAGTTATTGAAGGCCATGAAGAAAAATATAAAAAAACCTCATGTCCTTCATGGTTATCCTTTCCGGTAGCAAGGGATTTAGTATAGAAAGAGTTTATTTATATGCGGAAATTAATCATCGGTCTTAGTGCGGTCGTTTTTGTGGCGTCGCTGTTTTTTGGGTATGCCCTGATAATGGACGCCGAGCCAATTGAGGTTTGCAATGTCACAGAGTCGGACAATCTGGAGATGCCGGAGTCCGGTGATGCTGCTCAGCAAGCGGGAGATACGGATGTTCGTGTTGCCAAGGCGGCACGCTATGTGGTTCTTGATCCGGAAACCAAAGAGATATCACGCGTCTTTGGATTTGACAACCTGTTGAATCTGGGTATGGATACATCACGCAGAGAGGTCGAGAAGCCATACATGATTTTTTATGAGTCAAATTTCCAATGTCGAATCGATGCAGATACGGGGATGTTTCAGGTTGAAACCTCCGGGTCGAGTTCAACACCGAAAGATGCGCGGCTTAACGGCAATGTCAAAATTCATGTGATGCCCAAGCCCGGAAGCAAAATGAGTGAAACCATCGTCGAAATGGACGACCTTGTGTTCAGCAGTGAACGCTCTGAATTTGCCACTGACCGGAAAGTTTACATTAAGTCGGATCAGGTGGAATTAAAAGGGACTGGTCTGATCGTTATTTTTGATCCGGCCAGCGGGAGAATTGACTATTTACGAATTCGCGATTTGGAAGAGATTCGAATGCAGGGTCTGACAGATCCAAAATCCGGTACGAAGACTACAGATGCAGAGATGGCGGCAAAGACAAAATCGGAACAGGTGGTTCCGACTCAGCAAAAGGCTGATTCTATGATTTCATCTGAAAAGACCGATGAGGCCGAAGTCGAATCGACGCCGTCTTTGAGGTATTATCAGTGTATTCTTGAAGATAATATTGAAATCAAGTATGGCAATGAACTCGTGGTTGCCGGGGCGGATCAGGTGAATATTCAAAATATCCTGTTCTCAAAACTTGACCAGAGTCCCGAAACCGATGCACTTTCTGAGCGAGTAAAGGATACGCCCAAGACGGTGGCGAAGTCCGGTCAGCTGTCAGATAAGAAAACAGAATCGAAGATCGAACCTGAAACGGAGGTTCTTGTTACTTGCGATGGGGGTATTATCTTAAAACCGATGGAAGATGAGGATGCAGAGCAAATGCCTGTTGCTCAAGCAGCGTTATCGGTGGGGATGGGGAATACACCGTTACGGATTGCGAAAATCATACCGGATTCACGGCAAACTCCCGCCATTGGGATGGCTAACTTGGTGGGTGAGGAAGATGCTGTTGCCAAGTCGGATACAGCAACGACCCTACCGGCGAGCAATACTGTCTTAAAATCTGTTTTAGACCCCAATGCTGCTTCGCCTCCGACGAAATTTGAGGCTCGAAAGATTGATTATGATTTACTGACGGGTTCCGGCTTGGCGCATGGCCCGGTTCGTTTCACATTTTATCAGGATCCGGATCCCAACAGCACAACGCCAAAATCCTGGATTCCCATAACCGTAACGGCGGATGAAAACGCCCGGTTTATCGCAGACGAATCAGGTACGATCAACCAGGTCGTGTTTAATGAAAATGTTTTGGCAGAACGCCGATCACAGCAGACGGAATTAACTCAATTAGATCATCTCCACGGTAATAAACTGACGATATCTCTTGATGAAAACGCTGAGGGCAACACGGATATCAGTCATATCAGCATGACCGAAGGTAGAGTATATGTCCAGTCCCAAAAGCTGAAAGATGAACAACTCCTTTCGAATGTCAAACTGTATTGTACTGAAATTGCTTACAGCCAAACAGACGATGAGATTTTGGCGAAAGGACCGGGTGGCGAAATTCAACTGGACAACAGCCATATTCCTGATCCGAATACATCTGAGGAAAGTGACGGTATTGCTTTCGACCAACCCTGTTATGTTTATATTGGTGGTTTTGATCAAATAAAATGGAACCTGACGGAGCAGAAGATTGTTGCGGATGGCCAGGAAGACCAGTTGAAACTGGCTTATATTCCGTTGAAGGGCGGAAAATCTGATAAATATATATTTGTAAACTCAATCCGGTTTGATCTGAGTTTTCTTACGGATTCAACCGGTAGACCGGTATTAAAAAGAGTGTTTACGGACAAGCCGATCACATATGAAGAGTGGAACAGTGATCAGACGAAGCGGTTGCACCATATCGAGGGCCAATCGCTGGATTATGATTCGGTCGACGGCGATGGCTGGATAAAAATTGCTGGTGCGCCCGCTGTGCCATGTAATGTTGATAACATGAGGATGCCGGAGGTTCTTGTTCATCCTGTTACCGGCGAGATCAAGGCATCGATTTCGACGAGGCCGGGTGTTCTGAAGGGCCGTTAATTGCCGAGGGGTCCGGTCGCCGTTTTTTTTCGGTGGAAATTGGCCTCCACTTTTGGTACAACAATCCGGCATGAAGACGGAAATTTTAAAAATTGCTGCGCCGGATGATAGCCAATTGGTTAAAAAAGCTGCACAGTTGCTTGATGAAGGAGCACTTGTCGCTTTTCCGACAGAGACGGTGTATGGAATCGGCTGCAAAGCAGATAAACATTCCTTTGATCGCTTGAATGAGGTTAAGGGCCGCCAGCCGGATAAGCGCTACACGCTTCATATAGGAAGCCAAGAGCAACTCAAAAAATATATTCCCTCCATGAGTTCAAAAGTTCGGAAACTGGTTCAAAATGCGTTTCCCGGTCCGGTTACAGTGGTATTTGAATTGGACGACGAGCCATTGAGGCAGGTCAAACAAAACCTGCCAAAAAGCGTTTTTGAGATGCTTTATTCAGGCCGAACTCTCGGTGTTCGCTATCCCGCCTGTCCGGTTACCTGTACAGTTCTTGCCAGAGCTAAATTCCCCATCGTTGCTCCCAGTGCGAACCCCGCAGGTCTGGCTCCGGCGACAACTGCGAAAGAAGTTTTAGACTATTTTGATGGAAAGATTGAATATATCGTAGAAATACCGGATTTTGAGGCTGATTTCAAACAGAGCAGTACCGTTGTTAAAGTAGGAAAGCGAAATATTCAGATACTTCGTGAAGGTGCGGTTTCTGCTTGCCAGATTCAAAATTGGACCACCATCCGGATTTTGTTTGTTTGTACCGGAAACACTTGTCGCAGTCCTATGGCGGCAGGATTTGGGCGAAAATATTTTTCTGACAATTTGAGTTGTCAGGTTGACGAATTGGAGCATTTCGGGTATATAATCGACTCGGCGGGGGTCGCCGCGTGCGAGGGCATCCCGGCCAGCCGTCATGCGATTGAAGTGTGTCGGGCGGAGAAAATTGATTTGAGTGGCCATCAAAGCCACCAGTTGATGCTTGGGGATATTGAAAAGAGCGATATGATTTTTACGATGAGCCGAGACCATCGGGACAGTATCGTTCAGTTACTTCCATCGGCATCCAAGAAGTGTTTTGTGTTGGGTGAGACATCTGATATTTTGGACCCGATAGGGTCGGATGTCGAGGTTTATCAGGATTGTTTTCAGCAAATATGTGATAATATTATAAAAAAGAAAGAAGGAATTTTATGAAAGTGGCAGTCGCTAATGATCATCGAGGACACGCTCTAATAGAGCAGATTAAGGCGATTATTTCGCAGTTGGGTTTTGAGTGTGTTGATTGCTCGACCCCAAGCGATCAACCCGTGGACTATCCGGACACCGCTTATATCGCTTCAAGTGCGGTTGCTGAAAAAAAAGCGGACCTGGCAATTCTTGTTTGCGGAACAGGAATTGGGATGTCTATGGCGGCCAATAAAGTCAAGGGGATCCGGGCTGCGCTGTGTTATGATGAACTGGCGGCCAAACTTTCTCGTGAACATAATGATGCGAATGTCCTCTGCCTTTCCGGCGATTTAATTGGCTCGGCGGCGGTTCGGAAGATTGTAGAAACATGGTTGACGACAGAATTTGTGGCCGGACGCCATTTAAGACGGGTTAAAAAGATCGAAGCTATTGAGAAGGGCGATGATCCGCGAGAAATAACGACAAGTCAATAAACGCCAGATCATACCTCTGTTTTTTCCGGGGCTGTCTTGTTAAGTTGTGCCTTGATGGAGAGTCGTTCCGGTATTTCCGGTGATGTTTCGGCTGTGCGTTGGGATACGATTTCTTTGGCCTTGGTGCAGTTCGTGCCGATATTCCTTAGCTTTTCATAGCGGGCGTCCACTAACTTGTCGAGATTGATTCGCGTGAGTTGGGCCAGCGTCCTCGTGATAAACCGTTCAACAGTATAAACCGTATCGTGGATATTCCGATGCGCCCCTCCCAGTGGTTCTGGAATAATCGAATCTATCAGATTGAGTTTGAATAAATCTTTGCCCGTTAACTTTAGTGCTTCGGCGGCAATAGGTGCCTGTGTGCCGTCATGCCAGAGAATAGCAGCACACCCCTCCGGCGAGATGACCGAGTAATAAGAGTGTTCAAGAATCGCGACTTTATCACCGACCCCAATCCCTAAAGCCCCGCCGGAACCGCCTTCGCCGATGATGACGCAGACAACAGGAGTACGAAGCCGCGACATTTCCATCAGATTAATAGCAATCGCTTGGGCCTGACCGCGTTCTTCGGCGCCGATTCCCGGATAGGCGCCCGGGGTGTCAATCAGTGCCACGATTGGAAGATTGTATTTTTCTGCGAATTTCATTTTTGCCAGAGCTTTTCGATAGCCCTCCGGGTTGGGGCAGCCGAAATTGCAGGCCACTTTTTCTTTGATATCCTTACCCTTGTTTTGCCCGATGATCATCACCTTCTGGTGTCCGATCTGACCCAGAGCGGTTACCATTGCGGGGTCATCGCCAAAACAGCGGTCTCCGTGCATTTCATGGACATCCTTGAACATAAGATTTAAGTAATCACTTAGGATGGGGCGTTGTGGATGGCGTGCAACCTGTACGGTTTGCCAAGGTGTCAGATTTGAATAGATACCCTTGAGCAGATCGGTCTGGCGAACCTGAAGCGTGCGAATCTGCTGGGCATTTTGGCCCTGCAGTGATCGATCCTGCTGTTTCAGGTCTTCAATCTGCTGATCAATTGCGGCAACCTCTTCCTCGAATGGAAGATATTGCTTCGTCGCATTTGTGATTTCAGTTTTTATTTTTTCAGTCATTTTTTTACACATTTTGCAAAAGAGTACATAAAAAAACGGTTCGCTCATAGGCGAATCGGGATTTTCATTTTCGTTGCTTTGAGGTAACCCACTTCATTTACGACAGGCAGTATAGCAATTTTACGAGCGAAATAAAAGAAAAAAATTGACAGCAGTCCTCTTACAAGGTACTTTTCTATGGTGATTGTCGCATTTGATTTAGAGCGTAACCCTTTTTTTATGAAGAAGTTAAGAAAAATAAGTGTCATTGGGATGGGGCTATTGGGCGCCAGCGTAACGCTTTCGGCTAAGCGGGCGTTGACTCGCAGTCGGATTGTGGGGTACAGCCACCGCGATTCAACACGCCAAAAAGCGCACCAGTATGAGGTGGCCGATGAGATCGCCGATTCTTTGGGGGCTGCTGTTGAGGAGGCGGATGTGGTTATTTTGGCGACGCCAATCCAGACATTTGAGGACTATTTCAAACAGATCGCGCCGTATCTCAAAGATGGTTGCATTGTAACCGATGTCGGTTCGACGAAGACCCTGCCGCATCAATGGGCGGCGGCGAACCTGCCGAAAGGCGTTTATTATGTTGGTTCGCACCCGATTGCCGGGTCGGAAAAACGAGGTGTGGAATATGCCCGGGATGACCTGCTGGTTAATGCTCGATGTATTCTTACCAAGGTTCGCGGAACCCGTGCGGCGGCGATTGAGGTGCTGGACGATTTCTGGTCGAAGCTGGGCTGTAACATCGAGATTATGTCCCCGGCCAATCATGACCGTATTTTCGGAATGGTTAGCCATTTGCCGCATATGACGGCGGCGGCACTGGTCAACAGCGTTAGTCAGCAGAACATTAAGTTCGCCGGTCGGGGTTTTATTGATACGACGCGCGTTGCTTCCGGTCCGTCTAATGTCTGGACAGATATTTTGATGACCAATTCGGACACCTGTGTAGAGGCCATCGAAAAATTGGTTGGTCAGCTACAAACCCTTCAGGCCGCGATTGCCGCCGGAGATGCGCAGAAAGTCAATAAGATACTAGCCCAGGCCGGCCAAAAACGAGCCAAACTGATCCAACACAAGATCAACCAGAAAGAATTGTTCTGATGGGAACGCGGGCGTCTCGCCCGCACAAAAAACAAAAGCGCCAGCGGCGCAAGTGAGCCCGATATAACGCTAACATTTCCCAAGAACGCAATCAGGTTCGTTTTTTTAAAAAAGGTAACCAGGGATACGCGGATTAAAGACAAAGAACCGCGAATGAATGCGAATACACACCATTTTTTAACCGCCGAGGCCGCTGAGGATACCGAAATAAATGACATAAAAATATTTGACAAAGGTCGCCGTTAACGCTGATGCGACCGTGTAACCATTGCGTGCGACTCCAGAGGCGTTCATTGCGGGCGAACCGTTGCGATGACCCACGGGTAGCGATGGCGTGATGTTTGCTTCTTGCGACCGTAGTGACGCCAGTGGTGCGTCTGTCGAGAGAATATGAAAAATGGGCTGCAACTTTTAAAAGCTGCAGCCCAGATAAAACTTACAGATATCTGCTGTGTTATTTCAGTCTGACATATCCTTAATTTTTAGTTTCATAAACTGGCTATCGGTCAGTTTGGGTCTATCGCGAACTAATTTGAATTTGTTGACATCATCCATTCTGCGGCCATTATAGAAAAATCGAGTAAATCAACCGTCCCATCATGGTTTATATCTGCTCGAAGCTCAACTTCAGATGCTTCCAGCAACATGGGATCAATCAATGAACCGATGACTGCTCCCGGCACAAAATCCATCGTATCTTCAATGGCATAGACTTTACAGTCCAATGAATCAAATATCCTGAGCGTAATTTGGCCGGAGGTGTTTTCGGAAGTCACCACCAACTGATAAACGATACCGGTCGGCTTGTCTTCGACATCCGCGTATCCTGCCGATACGCCCTCCATAAATCCGCCCAGCATACTGTCCGGCGTGGTTATTTCCGTTCCATTGACTTCCACCTTTGCATAAATCAC
>JAGGWF010000066.1 GCA_021157685.1 Planctomycetota bacterium
CTTGGTGTTACAGTCGAACAGATGGATGAGTTGTTTTCGCTCTTTGTATGGAACCAGGGAATGGGGCACTTCTCATCTGAGATCGCTCAGTCACCTTTATTTATGGCCTACCAACTTATCAAGAAATCGGAAAAAGAAGGACAGGACCGAAAAGATATAATAAAAAAATTGATGGAAAAATTTGGAGAAAAAAATCCTGAAGTAGGTTTTGTTGTTTCAAATGAAGGGAAAGAGAGGCAGTAAACAGGTATTCGAAAAAGCAAAAGAAGTGAATTTTTTCGATCATCCATTGGGTGTGCTGCAGACTGTTATGCGACAGATAAAGAAAGACAGTCCTTGAATACTGGATACAGAAATCAGTTGCGTAAAACCGGTTTTCAGGATATTGTCACCGATATGATTGATTATAAGAGGAATCGTAATGACCGGTGTAAACAAGATCGACGAACATTTTAGGGAAGCGTTGCTGGCAACGGTGCCCTGTGCTGTTTTCATCGTTGATATACAGAATACGATTATTTTCTGGAATAAGTCTGCCGAAGAGTTAACCCAGTACACCGCCGATGAAATTGTGGGATCAACATGCGATATGTTGCGGGTCAATATTTGTACCCATCAAGACCCTGCTGTCCGAAAGACATTTTGCCCGTTACTCTCAGGAGAAAGTGGTGGTGAAGTTGAGTGTGAGTTAAGAAAAAAAGATGGCACCATTGTTCCTATCATGAGAAAAGGTCGTCCTGTCTACGATGACAAGGGAGTATTAATTGGAGCGATTGAGGCCTTTATAGATGTCAGTTTAATCAAAAAGGCACGAAATGAAATCCGGATACTTAAACATGAAATCGCAAAAATGGGACAATATGGCGACTTGATCGGTAGTTCCAAGCAAATGCGACGGCTCTACGAAATGATCGGGACGATTGCAAAGACCGACGCCAGTGTTGTCATCGGAGGCGAGACCGGAACGGGGAAGGAAGTGATCGCCCGGACACTTCATGCTGAAAGCAACCGATCAGAAAGCATTTTTCTGGCCGTGAACTGCGGAGCGCTGCCGGAAACGCTTTTGGAAGCAGAGCTTTTTGGGCACAAACGAGGGGCCTTTACAGGGGCTGTTAATGATCGGGCCGGCTGTTTTGAAACCGCTTCGGGGGGGACATTATTTCTCGATGAAATCGGCGAAATGTCTATTTCTTCGCAAGTGAAGCTGCTTCGGGTTTTACAGGAAAACGAGATAACACGGGTCGGAGATACATTGCCGCGGTCTGTCGATGTACGCATCATTGCCGCTTCTAACAAAGATCTTGGCGACCTCATTAAGACAGGACAATTCAGAGAAGACCTCTACTATCGTTTGCGGGTTGTCGGACTTGTTGTGCCGCCTCTGCGTGAACGCAAGGAAGATATACAGGATTTAGTTTCACACTTTATCACCCAGTTCAATAAAAAATATAATAAGCATATTGAAGGGTGCTCTCCGAAGGCAATGGACCTGCTGCTGCATCATCGCTGGCCTGGCAATGTAAGAGAACTGGAACATGCCGTAGAGCACGCTTTTGTCGTGTCCACGGGTAAAGAAAAAGTGATCACCATTGCCAGTTTGCCGCCGGAACTATCTCATCAAAAAGAGGGGGTCATTTCTGAAAAACATGCCCCAAAGATGGCTGTCGATGAGAAAACACAAATTCAAAATGCCTTGAAGGAAGCAGATGGCAATAAGTCACAAACTGCACGCATCCTGGGCATCACCCGTGCCGGTTTGTACAAGAAAATGCGCCGCCTCGACCTGTAAACCGCACCGGTGCAATATGCGCATACTTGTAACCATGTTTGCGCAAACCCACTTTGTTTTTTATTCCAAAACACTTCTTATCTCCCAGCCAGTAACAACATAACTGCTTGTTATTACAATGGTTACACTTAAACATCTTTTTTTATTATGTTTGGCACATCTTTTGCGAACTTATAATTAGTAGCTTAGCATTAGCAAGCAGAAACTTTAGTAATCTATTTTTAAGGGGATTGACATGAAATGGGTAAAACTAACATTATTATGATGGTATTAACATTTGTCGGGGCAATTTCAGGTTGCCAGGAAAGCCAGAAAATGAGCAACGAGTGCCGGGAGGCCTACGAAGCAAATTCGCAGATGTATGACTATAATTGGCGGACTGCCTCTTGAATGTTCATCATAGCCAAAGTAGAAAATTATTAACAGCACATAGGTTTATTTACAAAATTAGGAGCAAGCCATGTTGGATGAAAAAGTGATTAATTTGAACGATGATAAATTTGATGCGAACATAGCCGAAGGCATTACATTGGTTGATTTCTGGGCTCCCTGGTGTGGTCCCTGTCGGATGCAGACACCCATACTGGAAGAATTGGCCGAGAGTATCAAGGGTCGAGTTAAAATCGCAAAGGTCAATGTTGATGAAGCCAGTGGTGTTGCAGGGAGTTTTGGAGTTCAGGCGATCCCCACTCTCATACTGTTCAAGGATGGAAAAGAAGTGCAGCGCTTTATTGGCGTGCAATCTAAAGACATCTTGGTGGATGCAATTGGCTCAGCTCTTTAATTAAAAAACAACTGTGAGTCTGGTCTAAAAAGCCCCAATGCAATCGTTTTAACGAAAACGGCCTGCGTTATTGGCTTAATATTAAAGGTTTGCGGTGACAGTTTTGCCATAAACCACCTTTTTGGAGCGGACTCAACTGTTAATAGGGTAACAAAAGTGGCAACTATTGTGGTGATAAAGAAAACGAATTAAGTGTTTTTAATAAAGTCGGTATGTTGTACACTAGCAAGAGATTGATACGATGGAAAAAAGAATACTTCGAAAATGTAAAGCATGTGAAAATGAGATCAGTTGACACAGCTTATTTTGTTGTCATTATGGTCACCCGCAGGCGATGACGCTAGCCATTTGGTTGTTTATATTGTTTCTTTTGCTATTGACAGCATTCTATATTGCTTTTTGCATTTACGGAGTAACACTTATTAAATAGCTAATCTGAGTTGGATAGGTCTCTTAGAGAGATGAGTCGGGAAAAATGGGATTTTGCCTTACAGAACTTTACAAATTGCTCAACAGAAATAAATCCGTATTTTTACCAATAAATGGAAAACAGGACAGTTGATACGGTTCTGAAGAACGGAGTATTCAATGCGTAAATTTAAAAAAAGTATGCCTTTTTTAATCGGGGCTATTTTAGTGTCTGCATCCCCTTTTTATGCAATAGCGGACAACAACGACCCCAATGCACATGTATCCGAAAGTATCTCGGAAATAGGTGAAAGTCAAACAAGATTAACCCTTGAACAGTGTATTGATATGGCTCTTGAAAATAATCCTGAAATAGCCAGGAATATATGGAATACAAAAACGGCTATGGCAGAAAAGGATATCGTCCAAGGACGATTATGGCCAGAAATTGGTGTGGTGGGTGGATACTCACATTATCGTGATGACCGGCTTATCACGCCAAGAAGACCTGGCGGTTCAGATGCATTGCAGTTTACAGACCAGCTTGTTTCTGGAGATATCGTTTTGAGTATGCCGTTATATACGGGTGGAAAGATTAAGAATGAGGTTAAAGCAACTGAACAAATCGTCCAATCGACCCAATACCAGCTTCTTCGAAATCGAAGGGAATTGGTATTTAATGTATCGAATATTTTTTATTCGATGCTTGGCCAGCAGGCCGTTATCGATTCATTAACATTCTCACAGAAAGCCCTGGAGGAGCACCACAAAATAGTTGCGGAACTTCTAAATGCTCAGAAGGCGGCCCGCGTTGATTTGCTGCGAACAGAGGTCCGACTTGCCGATATCGAGCAACAGTTACTCCGTGAACGCAATGTGTTAAACATACAGCATGCGTTACTTGCCAACCTATTAGGACTCAATCAACAGGAAAAATATGTTGAAATTGAGGGTGAATTAATGGAAGTTGATTTACCTGCCAACATTGATCAGGGAATCGAATTAGCATTTAAAAACAGACAGGATTATCGATCGCTTGAAGCCAGAGCCAATGCCCAACAGAGAAAGCTTGACATCGCTAAAGCCGGACGACTACCAGAAATTTCACTGCGGGCATCTTATGGAAATCGATGGGATGTAGATTCGAGCCAGGACAACGAAGTTGGACAGGTGGGCATCTTGGTAGCGATTCCACTTTTTGAAGGGGGTCGAATTGATGCTGGAGTAAGGCGAGAATACAGTCGATTAAGAGCAAAAAAAGAAGCATTACGAGAATTGCAACTTCAAATTCGACTGGAATTGGAGACCTCAGTTTCAAATATTGAATCAACTCGTGCAAGGATCAATGTAACAGAAAAAGCGGTTGAACAGTCTAAAGAATCCTTACGGATAGAATCTGAGAAATATGATTATGGAAAGGGTGCAATTGTCGATGTTTTAGATGCCCAATCGGCCATGCTGGAATCGCAAAAAAATTACTATCGAGCTTTGGCGGAATACAATACGGCCTTGGCCCAGTTCCACTTGGCAGTAGGAGAGGTCTAATGAGAGTCGTAAGATATTGGCGATATGGAAATTCTGTACGGTTCGCCAACCGAGGAGATACTCAAGCGAGTCAAGACAGGAGAGGTGAGTCTTGTGATTATGGGTAGTCGTGGCCGAGGATTTATAAGCGAGTTATTTTTGGGAAGTGTCAGTTACAATGTAACACGCCACTCGGAGGCCCCAGTGTTGTTGATTCCTGGTCAACATAGAGATACTTGAATAATCAAAGAAAGCAGTACACAGTCATCAATTAGATGAAGATAGATAATACGAATGAAAATATGAAAATGTAAATAGGCCGTGTCGGTGCATGCGTTTCGTCGACAATGCCAGATTTAAAAAAATACTATCAAACCTGGCGGGTAACAAGACGATCCTCGCTGGACTTCAAATGACAGTTAGGAGAAGAACAATGAAAGTAACAATACGCGTATTAATGGTGGCAATTGCTATAGGATTAGTTGGTTGCAGTTCTGACAAAGACAAAAAACAAAGCAAATCTAAGAAAGCTCGGCATGTTCAAGCTGTTGCGGCGAAAAAAGAACAGTTAGTTGAGCTTCTGGAAACAACTGGCAGTGTTGTCGCTGTGAATACAGTCATGATACAGGCGACGGTTGAAGGACCCATTTCTTTTTGCCCGTGGCGAGAAGGCGACAGCATCGAACAGGTTGGGCAGAAGTTAGCTGAGATCGATCGCCCTTTATACCGACAGGAAGTTCTGGCGGCTAAAGCAGCGTTGGCTGTGACCGTGGCCAAACTGGCTGACCTTAAGGTTGGCGCACGCCCTGAGGAAATCACGCAAGCAAAGGAATCTGTTCGGCAGTTAGAGGATTGCACCCGTTTTGCCAAAGCTGACTGGGACCGAATTAAGTCGCTGGTTAAGAGTGGTTCACTTCCTGGAGAGACGGTAGAGAAAGCCCGTGTCAGCCATATTAAGTGTCAAACCCAATTTATAGCAGCCAAGGAACAGTTGGCCATGCTTGAAGCGGGACCCACGGAAACAGAAATTGCTGTTCAGCAGGCGGCTGTGGATGAGGCGGAAGCCAAACGAGCGATTGCACAGGCGAAACTTGATGAATGTGTACTTACGGCGCCTTTTGCTGGCGTGATTACCCAGGTATTTGTTCACCCGGGTGACTTGGCCACGCCGCGAGCCCCTTTGCTTAAGTTAATGGACCCAACATCTCTCGTTGTGCGTGCCGGGTTACCGGAAAGCTGTTCTGCGAATATCCGTAAGGGTACGAAGGTGGTTGTTAGATTAGATGCATATCCCAATAAAACATTCGATGCGAAAATCGAGCGTATCTACCCTCGACTCGAATTGGATTCCCGCACTCGAATAATTGAGGCAAAGATTATTGAGCCCGTCCATCTGATTCCGGGATTGTTTGCCAGGATATCCGTTCAGGGTCGAGTTGCTGATGATGCGATAGTGATTCCCGATGTTGCTATTGTCACGACACCCAGAGGGGATAAGGTCATCTATGTAGTCAATGAAGGTAAAGCGAATATGCGTAAGGTCACAATTGGGCTGGAACAAGGGCAGCGCGTACAGATAATTAATGGTGTGCAAGCCGGAGATATGGTTGTCGTTGCTGGAAATCTGAACCTAAAAGACGGAGTGCCCGTTCGATTAGACAAAGCGACATCAGGTATTCAAAAAGTTATGGGAGATGATCAGCCATGAAAATAACAGATCTCGCACTTAAACGACCAGTTGCTGTCACTGTTTTGGTTGTTGCAATTTTCTTTACCGGCCTGTTCAGTTTATCACAGCTTGAGGTGAATTACTTACCCGACATTTCCTATCCGATGGTCAAAATCCATGTTTGGTGGCGTGGCGCAACAGCAGATGATATAGAGACCAATATCGCTGACCCACTGGAAGAGGTCATCGCTACGGTGGATGGTCTTGATTATATTGAGTCATCTAGTATTGAGGGTATGTACACGCTTCTGGTAAATTTCACTTATGATGTAGATGTAGAGGTTGCTTTTCAAGATGTCGTAGCGGCCATGGGCAGAGTGACAAAGAAATTGCCGCGAGATATGGACCCTCCTGTTATTATCAAAGCTGACCCATCGCAATTACCTGTAATGGAGGTGATGATTACCTCTGATGACCATGACCTTGTCTGGCTTCGCGAATGGGCAGACAATTGGCTTATTGATCGATTGGCAACGGTAAAAGGGACGGCTGGGGCTGAAGTTGTTGGAGGATTAGAACGAGAAATCCGTGTTCATCTTGACCCGGACCGACTCCAGGCCTACAAACTTTCGCCAGCCCGGGTTGCCAAAGCCCTCTATGAAGAAAATCTTGAAACATTTGCGGGTCGTGTAACCATTGAGCCACGCGAAATCATCGTGCGGACGATGGGCGAATTTGAAAACCTTCAGGAAATCGAGCAGGTTGTCGTAGCAATAGGATCCAATGGAGAAAAAGTCTATATCAAAGATATTGCTCGCGTTGAAGATTCACATGAGGAAATGCGGATTAGCACACATTTTAACGGTCAGCCCTGCGTTGAGTTTAAGGTATTGAAACAATATGCCGCTAATGCGGTTACGGTTGCCCAAGGTGTCAAAATTCGTCTAAACGAATTACGAGAACGAGGTGATATCTCCAAAGACATCCAATTTGGTTATGTGGAAGATGAGAGTACCTATGTAATGGGGGCGATTCACAGTGTAGAAAGCTCGGCTCTCATTGCGGCTTTGCTCGTCATTGTGGTTGTTTATCTTTTTCTGGGGAGATGGCGACAGGTCATTGTCATGGTTGTTGCTTTGCCGATTACCCTGTTAGCCAACTTCGCTTTGATGAAGGCCGCTGGTTTTTCCCTTAATGTTTTTTCTTTGGGGGGATTAGTCGTTGCATTGGGAGTTATTTTAGATAATTCGATTGTTGTCCTGGAAAATATCACTCGTCTAAAATCCGAGGATGTGGAAGATTACGCCCAGCGTGGAGTACAAGAGGTTGGCTCTGCTATTCTAACTGCAACGCTAACATTTCTGGCCATTTTCCTGC
>JAGGWF010000045.1 GCA_021157685.1 Planctomycetota bacterium
ATTTTAAGAGTTTCATCCCTGCCCTTGCTCTTCGGGCTATTGTTACATATAGAGTACATCGTCCTGTTCTTCGAATGGCGTTTTGCCGAACCAGTGCTTGCTGCATTTGATCTTGATCTTGACGATGTCGCCTTCGATCAGCATCCGAATGCGGCTTTCGCCAAGTGTAGGATGCTCAAACGCCATACCCTCGAACAACGGCAGCTTAACCGCATAGGCGGGCGAACGATCCAGCTTGACCAGTATGCTCTTGAATGCCTGCTTGACCATGTCGGTGGAATTACGCAGCGGGCGGCTGTCGAATGTCAGTTCGCCGGCGTCCCGAGTGAACAATTCCTTGGCCGCTTTGAGAATCTCGACCTGTTTTTTATTATTGCCGGCATAGGCGGCCTCTAAGACCTCGGCATCCATCACCATCGCCGCATCCAACCGCAACATGGGTGCCGGGCTGATGTTCCACCCCCAGTGCCTTTCTTTTAAGATAAAACCATACTTGCGAACCGCGTTCATCTGCTCTTCATCGAAGGCAACCATATTAAACCAGTGCGTGCGTTCTTTCTTGCCCTCAATGCCCCATGCGGCTACGACGCTTTCACTTTGGCTGAGCAGTTCGGTTTCCGGTTCCTGAACCATCGCCAGAACATCCGCCGAAGTACTTAGCTCCAGGGTTGTCGAATAATAGCGGTCAAAAACAGGCTCATAATCATCCAGTGAATTACTACAGCCGGACAGGGCCAGTACCGCCGCTGTCAGGGTTATGCACAATACGGTCGTTTTCACAGTCGCGCTCCTATAATATCCTGATTTTCGGGCCTTATGCGTCGTTAAACGCAAAAAAGAGGAGCGATTGGAGAATCGCCCCTCTTTTGTATCGGTTATAAATGGACCGGGCTTAAACTTCTTTCGCGTTGACCCACTTCATCATTTTTCGCAGCTTGCGGCCAACTTCTTCCAGCTGGCTGCCGTGGTCTTTTTCGTACAGGGCATTGAAGTTCTTCAAGCCGCCCTTGTACTCAGCAACCCATTCCTTAGCGAATTCGCCGGAAACGATCTCGTCCAAACATTTCTTCATCTCGGCTTTTGTGTCGGCCGTAATGATCCGCGGGCCGCGGCTGAGGTCACCGTATTCGGCGGTGTTGGAAATGCTGTAACGCATATAGCTCAAACCACCCTGATACATCAGGTCCACGATGAGCTTGACTTCGTGCATACATTCAAAATACGCGATTTCCGGCTGATAACCCGCCTCGACGAGCGTTTTAAACCCGGCCTTGATCAGTTCGCTCAGCCCACCACACAGAACCACCTGCTCACCGAACAGATCGGTTTCGGTCTCCTCTTTATAGGTCGTCTCGATGATTCCCGCACGGGCGCCACCGATGCCGTTAGCCCAAGCCAAGGCGATATTTTTGGCGTTTCCGTCTTCGTTCTTTTCGACTGCGATCAAACACGGTACGCCGCCGCCCTTTTCGTATTCGCTGCGGACCAGGTGCCCCGGGCCTTTCGGGGCGATCATTACGATATTAATACCCTCCGGCGGAGTGATATAGCCAAAGTGAATGTTAAAGCCGTGGCAAAAACCAAGCGTCTGGCCAGATTTAAGATTGGGGTGAATGTCCGATTCGTACACCGTTGCCTGAACCTCATCCGGCAGGGTTATGATAATCAGTACCGCGCCGTCCATCGCGTTAGCGATAGAAAACGGGGTGAACCCATGCTCTTTGGCGAGGTCATAATTGGCCGTGCCTTCCAGTTCCGCGACGGCCACTTCGATGCCGCTGTCACGCAGGTTCTGGCTGTGAGCGTGGCCCTGGCTTCCGTAGCCGATCACGCAAACTTTTTTGCCCTTGAGCGCATCCAGCGGGGCATCTTTTTCATAATACATTGTTGCCATCGTTTTGTTCTCCTAAAGTCTATAAAGATTTATTCTTCTGTTTTCGTTCGCCCCTGCCGGGCCATCGCCACCGTACCCGTGCGGACAATACTTTTAACGCCATATGGCCGGCACAGATCAATAAACGCCTCAATCTTGTTTTCCGGGCCAGCGACCTCTACCATAATGAATTTCGGGCCGATGTCCACAACTTTTCCGCCGAACATCTCGATCAGGGCCAGTATCTCGGGGCGTTTTTCCGGGTTGCACGCCACACTGACCAGCATTAGATCGCGGGCGACCACATCCTGCCCGACAAAGTCCTGAACCTTGACCACCTCAACGATTTTGACAAGCTGCTTTCGAACCTGTTCAACGACCTTATCATCGCCAACAATCACGATCGTCATCCGGCTCAGGGTCGGATCATCGGTGCGGCCAACCGCCAGCGAATCGATATTAAACGCACGGGCGGCAAACATCCCCGCCACATGGGCCAAAACACCGGGTTTATTCAAGACTAATGTACTCAATATATGCTTCATATCTCATTCTCCGAAAATTGTATTTTTTGTCACAGAGATTACTAACCACGGATTAACACGGAATATTTTTATTATTTATGTTTTAATCTGCGAAAATCCGCGTAATCCGCGGTTTCATTTTTTATGCCATTTCGAAAATATCCAGGCCATCCATTTCATGCAGGGATTTTCCTGCCGGAACCATCGGCCAGACATTCTCTTCGGGGTCCACCCGGAAATCGA
>JAGGWF010000169.1 GCA_021157685.1 Planctomycetota bacterium
AAAATCATCCGAAAAAATTCGTCTCAATGTTCCGCATTAACCCAAAAAGATTTAATGACCGCATTGCGGCAAATCCTCAAAGATAAAATGAGTGTGTGGCAGGAACTGTCCTATTTCGAATAAATCTATTGAAAAAGATAACTTTTTTCTGTGATTATCAGAAAAAATGCCCAAAAAGTGCCTATATTTTTGTGCTACTTGTAGAGAAACCGAGAAAAGAGGTGCTTTTCTATGTGGTGGAAGAAAAATGTAAAACCGATACAAGCCAAAGGCGTTGCCTACTACCGTCATTCAGCGCAAGACCGCCAGGAGAACTCCATCCCGATCCAACGGGAGCGAGTTAAAAAATTCTCCGCTGAACACGGGATTGAAATAGTCCGGGAGTTTGCCGACTATGGTAAATCCGGACTCTCCACCGAAGGCCGGGAAGATTTCAAGAAAATCATGGAGATGATCGTCGATCCCTCACAGGCGTTTGAGTATGTCCTTGTGCTGGATATGAGCCGATGGGGCCGGTATCAGGATGTTGATCTTTCCGCTCATTATCGAGCCATTTGCAAGCAATACGGCCGAAAAGTTGTGTATACCGATTTGGGTATGCATGATGATAAGGACCACGGGTATAAGTTTTTGCTTTTAGCGGAAGCCATGCGGGCCGCCAAATACAGTGAAGAGCTGAGTGAAAAGGTGTTTTACGGATGTAAAAAGATTGCGGAGCAGGGATTCAGGGCCGGGGCGTGTCCACCCTATGGAATGAGCAGAGAATTGCTGGATGAACAGCGGAACCCTATACAAATTCTCAAGCCCGGCCAGCGGAAAAGTATTCAAAATCAGCGGGTTACACTGACACCCGGAGACCCGAAAGAGCAGCAGGTTATCCGAAAAATCTTCTCGGAATTTGTCAATCGGAATCAAACTACAAAGCAAATAGCGGAGACATTGAACCACAACAATCTCCCCTCACCCGGCGGGAAGACATGGCAGCAGGACTCGGTTTTCAATATTCTCACAAATGAAATTTATATCGGAACCATGGTGTATAATAAGACCGCCTCCAAACTAAAAACACCAACCGTCAAAAATCCGAAAGAGTCGTGGGTCAGAACGCCCAATGCATTCGGGGCCGTCGTGGATAAAAACCTGTTCCGGGCGGCTCAGGAATTGATCGAACAGCGGCACGCTCACTATGAACGGATGCACACGAAAGAAGAGATGATTATGCGGCTACAGCATCTGTATAAACGGCGCGGTTATATCAGTGCGCAGCAAATCTCAACTCAAGAAGACATGCTGGGGCCTCAGTCTTACACGACAAAATTTAAATCGCTGGATATGGCGTTTCAGAACATGTTCCCCGATATCATCAGCAAAACAAAAGAAGCGGTTATGGACTTTCTAAAACTCGGCCCGAATAAAATTGAAGAATTTGAAGATTATGTCGTCATCGACGACAGTTTCAGTGTCCTTATTCAGCCATCCGTGCCGGTTCCCTACGGATACGGCACCTATTGGAGTTTTCTGCCGGACCCCCGATTAGAGATCGATGTGACATTGGGGGTGCCGCTGTCAAATAGCCATGAATACACTATCCTAGGGTATATGGCGTTTCCCCGTATATTAACGCTGGGACACAATATCCGCGTGTTTGATACGAGCGAAAGTTTAATCTCGTTGTTCGGTTATCAGGATCTTGAACTTATCCACAACATTATCGCTTAAGGAGATATCCAATGAGAGAAAACATAATCAGGCCCATGCAGGAACGAAAATACGGAACCGTTCCGATTGATGAAATTAAAGTCCTCAATTCACGCAATCGAAATAAGAAAAAATTTGATGAGAATATCCGGAGTATTAAGGATGTGGGGCTGCTCAAGCCCATTCTGGTCAATGAACGGCATTATGAGAAGAACGGGTACTATGAACTGGTGTGCGGTCAGGGTCGATACCTCGCCTATAAAGCACTGGGGCACGATAACATTCCGGCGGAAGTGATTAACTGCACTGCGAAGAATGCCTACCTTTATTCCCTGGTCGAAAACATCGCCCGCGTGCCGCCCGGAACGATGTGGTTTGCCAGAGAAGTCAAACGCCTAAAAGACAGCGGGATGAGTTATGCAGATATCGGTAAAATCACCGGAAAAGGTGAAACCTATCTCCGCGAGTACATCTTCCTGGCCGACCATGGAGAAGAACGATTGATTAAGGGTGTCGAGGCGGGTCTGTTTCCAATCAGTTTTGCCAAAAAAGTGGCCCATGCCGAGACAACCAGTGTGCAGAATATTCTGATGGATGCATTCGATTGCAACATCGTCAACAGTAATAACTTCCCGACTGTTAAGAAAATTATCGAGCGGAGAATAACCCAGAGCGAGAGCGTCAATAAAAGAACCAGCGGGCACTCTCTACTGGGTCAGAATTATACCATCGAACAGCTAAAGCATGACATCAACAAAATGACCAAAGAAAAAGAGGCGTTTGTGAACGAAGCGGAGGTCAAAGAAAACCGGCTGCTGAGCCTTCTTTACGGTTTGCATCTGTTATGGAAAGATAACAAGCTTATCGAACTGGTTAAATCAGAAGAGATCGGACCCCTGCCCCAACTGAAAGGGAACTACCATGTCACCTAATAAGCAGACTGTCGTAGACAGCATTTTATCGCTGCATCAGCATATCGGGTCGCTTCACAAAAAGTTTGGGGATGATGCATTATTAAAAAAAATCGACGATTTTATGCTGAGTCTTCATACCGTCGGCCTGATGGACGGTGTCAGTATCAACGGAAAAAAGGGGCGCTATTTTTTAATCGATGCGAAGTCATGGCTTAAGGCAAGCCGGAATCTTGGGATTGAAGCGGCTCCGGATTTCATTGTCTGGGAGGAATCTGAATTCTTCTCGTTTCTGGACTCCCTGCTCAAACCGCTGGGATCCCGGCAAAAAAAACAACTGGTCAATTCATGAGGAGAGTACCGATGGTTAATGAAATTAACATGAACGGGAAGGATGTCGATCTGGAAAAGCTGGTTCCCTTAAACGAAAGAGAGCTGAATCTCAAGAAAAATCGGGGGTATCGGACGATTCTTTCCAGCATCAATACGATTGGATTGATTGAGCCGCTGTGCGTCTATCGGGAAAACGGACATTATGTGATTCTTGACGGGTTTCTGCGGTATAAGGCCCTTGAGCAACTCGATGCTAAAACGGCCCCCTGTATTATCTACGCAACAAAAGAAGCGTATACCTTCAACCGGATGATCAACAAATTATCGGCCGTCCAGGAAATCCGGATGCTGCGGGAATCACTGAAAAAAATTGACCGAAACACGATTGCCGATGTCTTCGGTATCAAGTCCATACAGCATCGTCTCGGCACCGGTCTGCTGAAGCATCTCGATCAAAAAACAATCAGCGCGATTGATAAGGGTGTCATCAGCCGACACTGCGCAAAAGAGTTGACCTATGTCAAACATCCCCGGCAGATGGAGATACTGGGTGAAATGGAAAAAAGCAAGGATTATTCGATTTCTTTTGCCCGTGCCATGGTGATCAAAACACCGGACAGGATGCGTAATGCTCAAAGAAAAGATAGAAAGCCCTGGCTGGACCACTCCGACCGAAAAGAGGAGCTTGTCAACAAGCTCGAAACCGTTCAAAAACGGTATGATTTTTACACCAACCTGTACCGCCAGTATTCCGCGGATTTATTGAAACTTTTTATCTATGTCCGCAAGCTGATCACGAATGACAGGATACGAACCTATCTGGATATCAATTACCCCGAGATTTTGGAGCGGTTTGAGACTATCATCTTTGAAACCGAAGAAAAACAGGTCTCCGCACAACCCTAGCATCGCCCTGACGGGGCAGGGATTTATCCTTATATGGGTGGCTTTATATGGGTGGCTTTTCCTATTTGTTTGGTTCGTTATTTTTTTGTTATTTCATCTGCGATTAATTCAGCTTGTTTTAATACGGTTTCCGTTGCCAATTTCTGCATATCCGGGGGGTAACCAAACCGTCTCAAGATTCGCTTGACGATCACTTTTAATTTGGCTTTAACGCTTTCCTTTATCGTCCAGTCTATCGAAGCGTTTGCTTTGACATTTTCAAATAAGACAACAGCCAATTCTCTCAATTTGTCTTTCTGCATCAAATCACGCGCGCTGTCATTATTCGCAATCGCTGTATAAAAGGCATATTCATATTCAGACAGACCCATTGCCTGCGGTTCTTTATCCATCTTCTTAATTTCTTTGCTCAGTTCAATGAGTTCTTCGATCACTTCGGCCGCTGTTAAAACCTTATTCAGATACTTCTTGATAGAATTTTCGAGCATTTCCATCAACGACTTGCTTTGCACCAAGTTCTTTTTGGTTCTTGATTTAATTTCATCGTTCAAAAGTTTCTTTAATACTTCCAGAGCGATGTTTTTATGCTCCATATTTTTAACTTCCAGCAGGAATTCTTCCGAAAGCACCGAAATATCCGGCTTCTTAATTCCCGCCGCATCAAAAACATCGACCACCTTTTCAGTCACAAGCGCCTTGTCGATGACTTGCCGTATGGCGGTTTCGATCTCCTCGTCTGTTTTACCCGTCCCCGTACTGTCAAATTTCACCAGACGCGATTTGACCGCCTGAAAGAACGACACCTCATCCTTGACATCCAATGCCTGCTCATGGGGGATCGCAATGGAAAACGCTTTCGACAAGGCGGTCACCTCGTCAATATATCGTTTCCTTCCGTTGGCCAGACCCAGAATATGTTCCTCTGCTGCCAGAATAATCGACAGTTTGGCCCTGGTGTCCGCCTCAAAATAGTCTTCATATGCAAAACCGTGGAACATCTGCGAAACAACTTCCAGTTTTTCCAGCATTACCTGAACCGCTTTTTCCTGTGCGATTAGGGGATCGCCCTTGCCGCCGCTGTCGGCATAAAACGAAAGTGCCTTTTTTAAGTCGGACGCGATGCCCAGATAATCAACCACAAGACCGCCGGTTTTGTCTTTATAAACCCGGTTCACCCGTGCGATCGCCTGCATCAGGTTATGGCCTTTCATCGGTTTGTCGATATAGAGCGTATGCAGGGACGGAACATCAAAGCCGGTCAGCCACATATCCCGAACAATGACCAGCTGCAATTCGTCCTGGATATCTTTCATCCTATCGGCCAGGACTCTTCTCTGCTCCTTGGTGGTGTGATGTTTTGAAATCTGGGGGCCATCCGACGACGCCGAGGTCATGACCACTTTAACAACGCCTTTATTCAAATCGTCATGATGCCAATCGGGTTTGATTTTAACGATCTCTTTATAAAGTTCGGCGGCAATCCGTCTGGACATCGCCACGATCATGGCCTTGCCCTCAAAAACTTCCTGCCGCTGCTGAAAATGGTTTACCACATCAGCGGCGACCTGCTTAATCCTGTTTTCGCTGCCGATTAACGCTTCAAACTGTGTCCATTTTGTTTTGGCCTTTTGGGTTGCGGATAAATCGCCGGTCTCTAATTCGGCATCTAACTCGGCCACCAGCTTTTTGCCCTCTTGACTCAGGCCAATCTTTGCAAGTCTGCTTTCATAATAAATCCGCACGGTCGCTCCATCCTCAACGGCCTGCGCGACATCATACACATCCACATAATTTCCAAACACGGCGGGCGTATTGACATCGGTGTTTTCGATAGGCGTTCCGGTAAAGCCAAGATAAGTCGCATTGGGCAAGGCATCCCGCATATATTTGGCGAAGCCATAGACGATTTTTTTGCCGACAACCTCGCCGTTTTCATCCTTTTCATCAATCGTCTTCGCCTTGAAGCCGTATTGTGTCCGGTGCGCTTCGTCGGCTATGACCACGATATTTTTACGGCCGGAAAGTTCTTCGTAAACATTGCCCTCGTCCGGCTGGAATTTCTGAATCGTGGTAAAAACCACGCCCCCGGAAGCGACTTTCAACAGTTCCTTTAAGTGGTCCCTGTTTTGGGCCTGTAACGGCTCCTGCCGCAACAGTTGTTTGGAAGCGGCAAAGGTATCGAACAGCTGGTCGTCCAGATCGTTCCGGTCGGTAATGACCAAAACCGTCGGGTTGTCCAGTGCCAATACAATCTTGCCGGAATAAAAAACCATCGAAAGCGATTTTCCGCTGCCCTGCGTATGCCATATTACGCCCGCTTTACCGCGAGCGTAACCCTCACCCCCGCCTCTC
>JAGGWF010000168.1 GCA_021157685.1 Planctomycetota bacterium
CTCTCTGCGCGAGAATCGGGATACCTCGGCAGGGTCCGGCAGCAAGCCGGATAACATGGGCAAGGATAATATCCGTAATCCCATTGAGTATGCGGCCGAGGAGTCGGACGATGCCATAGTACCTGAGAAGCTGGCGAACAAAGGGACGGCGGTCCCGGCGGAGCTAGCAGAGGAAAGTGCATCGGCCAAGAGGAACTCGAAGCAGAAAGCCACGACCCGGATACAAGGCCGGGACTTCGTGTCGAACGGCCTGCAACGAGTGCGTCAAAGCGTTCGCTTTAACGCCAGAACTCAAGGCAGGAGCCGCAGGAGGTAGTTCCTCACGTACGGATCTGTACGGGGGGCATCCGGTAACGGATGTCCCTACCGTGTCCCTATTTCTTAAAAACGGACATACCCGTTTTCTTACATTTTCCGGGTCGGCCGATCGGCAACGGACGAAGTCGCTTATTCAGCCGTTTTTCCAGCTTGCTAACAAATGCATTTCCAGCCAACGGGCGACCCGTATGCGTATTGCGACGAATCGCCGCCGCCTGCTCATCGGACTGCATTTGTTCCAGCGTTTTGCGCCAATCCACCACCGATGAGATTTGCTTCCAGTAGGCCATGTTTAGCAGCCCGTCGCCGTCGGGAAACGGGGACTTGTACCCGCTTTCGGTAGTGTGTATCGCCGCGCTGGACCACGGGTGTTGCCACGCTCGCCGAACCATCCCTGCACGCACCGGATTCTGCTCGACATACCGCAACGCCTGCCAGAAATGCTCGCGGCCCAGCGGACACGAAAAAAAACGATTCTGCCAAAGATGCCCGCTACGGCCGTGAAATTTATTGATGTATTGCGTATAGCGAAAGTGCGTCCGCCCCAATGCCTTCGCCAATGAATCCTCGCCCGAAGGTCGCCCGATCAGGTGAATGTGATTGGTCATCAGACACCACCCCAAAATCTCCAGCCCGAACTTTTCCGATTGCTCCTTGAGGATGGACAAATACACCCGTCGGTCGTCATCGACAAAGAAAACATCTTGACGGTTGTTGCCCCGCTGGGTAATATGATGCGGGATATCCGGGACCACAATGCGTGCTGTTCTTGGCATAACATCGCAGAATATGAGAAGAATGAAGAAATGTCAACAAATAAATAGGTGACTGTCCCTATTTTTGTAAAGGAACCATATTATGTCTACTCGACAACGAATCGTTATATTGGCTGCTCTTTTTTCACTTGTGATTGCGGGTAATGCGCAGGAAGAGGGATCACTACAAATGTCTTTCCAGAGCCCGATGGCCATCAGGGGTGCCAAGGAATCTATTGTGCAAGAAATTGAATCAGCCGTGATCATCCCTGGCGACACACACGAAGATCTGTGGGTTCATCCGAATCTTGTAACCACTCCTGGTGATCCCATAGCAATTGAGCTGGCGTTGCGGTCGACCGATCGTAAAGGTCGCGACAAGCACACGGTATTCAACTGCTTTCGAACAGATGATGACTTCAAGACTATACATCCCATCGCCGAATGCTCCGGGGAATCGTGGCGGCGGATCGGGCTTAAGGGGGAGGACTTCATAGGATGGCGTTCACTGATTCCGGGCATGGAGTATTCAATATGGCACTGGGATCGCAACGGCATTTATCTGGATGCTGAAACCATCCTCTATCCTTACTATACCATTCTCCCCAATAACTCCTTTACAGTTTTTACGATCGCCGCCCGGAAATCCGGGGATCAGTTCGAGGTCCTGTACGGTTCCAATGGCCTCACCAACAATATCAAACGAGGATTTATAGAGCCTCAGATGGTTCAGTACAAGGACCGCCTCTATATGACAATGCGAGCCGAGGACGGCTATGGCTATATCACGACCAGCGATAACAAGGGACGGTCGTGGCAAGAGGTGAAGGCCTGGACATGGGACGATGGCAGCAAGATACCTATGCACACCACAATGACCAAACTCCTTTCTCATTCCGATGGGCTCGTTTTGGTTTACACCCGCATTCGAGATGATAACGACAATGCCTTCCGGAACCGCGCGCCTCTGCACTGTGCGGATGTCGATCCGGCCAACCTCAGCCTGAAGAGGTGCACCGAGCGCATCATCGTCCCCAATAAGGGCATGCCCCTTGGAAACTTCTGGGTTTGGCCGATCAATCAACATAAAAGCTATGTGACTGTTGCTGAATGGCCGCGGGATGATCGAAAAGAAAACGGCGATGTATGGCTTGCTAAAATCCACTGGAAGCGGCCGAACCAACAAATGACACCCGAAGGAGCGGTGGTTGTTCGCAGTGTGGTTGCTCGCAGGGGCCATCCTTCGTTTGCGCAAGTGGAAGATGTACCTGGATTGCCCCGTGTGCTCCTGATAGGAGATTCAATTTCCATGCACTACACGATTCCGGTTCGAAAGCTTCTTGAGGGGGCGGCCAATGTACATCGGCCGGCATGTAATTGTCGCTCTACTCGCCAGACACTTGCGGAACTCGATAATTATCTTGGCGAGGGACACTGGGACATCATTAGCTTCAATTGGGGTATCCATGATCTGACATGCAAGAACAAGGCTGGAAAGGCGGCGGCGCCGCCGGAAGGCAAGCTTCAGGTTCCGCTCGAGGAGTATAGACAGAACCTTCAGACGCTTGTACAGCGCTTGAAAAAAACCGGTGCAAAGTTAATTTGGGTTTCGACCACACCCATCGGCCGACTCGCAGAGGCAAAGGGCTACCGGAAAGATAGCGATGTGGTGGCCTACAATGCTGTTGCTGCTGATGTGATGACAACCGAGGGGATTATGATTAATGATCTTTACACAGTCATCAAACCGCAAGCAGAAAGTTTGCTTAAAGATGGTGTTCACTTCAATCCAGAGGGTATAGCCGTAACGGCTGAGAACGTAGCCGGCGCAATTCAGAAATCCTTGAAGGATTCCTCCACCGCGACGCAGCCAGCGAAGAAATCAGCGATTAGCCCGTATAGCAACAAGGAAGCCTGGCGCCTATTTGTGTAATAAAACTATAATATTTGTGTAATAAATATAGCATAAATCTACTATGCCGTTTACGCCGTATCATTTTGGACCGAGTGGGTTTGTGGGGTTGCTGTTTCGCCGGTGGCTTGATGTGCCGGTGTTCATCGCGGCCAATATTCTGATCGATATTGAGGTACTCGTGGACCAGCAGTTTGCTCCCGGCTGGCCGGTGCATCAGCTCTGGCATTTCCACACACTGCTCATCGGCGGGCTGGCGGGGGCGATTTTTGGTCTTGTTGCCTATTATATTAAGCCGGTTCGCTGGTTGTGTGAGAAATCCATGTCGCTGATTGGTCTGCCGTCAAAGGCGACACTGCTATCGATGGTACTGGCGGGTCTTTTGGGGGCGTGGCTGCATGTGATTATTGACAGCTTCTATCACTATGATATTCAGATATTCTGGCCGTATAGAGACAACACGATTTTTCGCTGGATCAACAGCGGCAAAATGTCCAATATGGCCGCAACGCAGCGGCAGGTCATGTTCTGGTGTCGTATATTCTGGGGGTTGATGTTGGCGTTGTATGCCGTATTACTTGTATTTGCATCAAAAAAGACGAGAAAACGCTCGTGAATAATTACAGGATTTTGTCTTCATTCAGCACCGTCCGCCCTGTTTTTGTGGGTGCCATCTGTTCTCTGAATTCTGTTGGGGAGCAACCGAATTGCGACTTGAATTTTCGCGAAAAATATCGACCATCAGGAATACCGCAATTATAAGCAACCGCTTTAATGGGAAGATCCGTTTCCCTTACAAGTTCTTCCGCCCTGAACATTCTAAGTTCATTGAGTTTTTGACCGATAGAGAGCCCGGTTTCCTTTTTATATAATCGGGTTATATTTCTTCTGCTTGTATGGGTGTGCCTTGCTATATCTTCAAGCATTACAGGTGAATTTATATTGTCCTTTAAAACATGGTTGACGATCTTTATAATGTGGCTTTGCTCGTCTCCTATGCCCCCCAGTTTCATCCAGGACTTGGGTTTTCGTTTATTAGAAGCGGCTCTGGCAAATTGGATTAAAATTTGAGATAGATAATCTCGGGCCATTATGTCATAGCAAAGTTTTTTAATTTTAAGTTCGGCAATAAGATTTTTATAAATATCCCAGTGTGGTTTCGGAAGCTTGTAGACAATGGATGACGCGGTCAATAAATTATTGAACAGTCTTTGCCTTTCATTATTAATGTCAGTTATGGTGGGAATCTTAATCCACCACACATACATCACTAAAGGTCTTTTTGTAACCTGCCAATAATGGACTTGGCCGGGGGTATTGACGGTAAACTGTCCCTCTTGGAAATGATAGGTTTTGTTATTTATCGAGATCTTTCCCTGTCCCTTTTTAATCACATGAATTTCGACGAAGCTATGTTCGTGAATGGACAAACTTGACCCGACTCCATCGGGGTGAATATGCACATCAAGCATCTCAACTTCGAATCCTCCATAGTCTATAATGCTGACATGTTGACACAGTTTATTGAGAAGACGGATTTCTGAAAAAGCAGACCTCTCGTTTTTTTCTCTCGCTTTTGTCATGTATTTAGCACCAGGATTTCATGTTTATCATTTTTCTGCATTATACCATGAAGTAAAATGGTTGATGTTGAAAATCGGGCCAAAACATTGTAATAATGGGACTTTTTACTGGTTTTCCAATTCAATTATGGCTTTATCGTTAACACGGTTGCTGTATCTTTAAAGATGCTTAATATGACAGCGCTACTTTGTTCGTAAGTCCTTATTTTGCGTTGGTCAGAAGTTTTGGAAAACAGCATTTTTAATACCGTAGCGCTGGTTTTCATTGAAAACCAGCGCTGTCATATTAAATTGCTATTTAAAGGCGATATTGAAAGAAAATGAATATGGAAAAGACATGGTTACCAAATTATTATGCTGAAAACGGCCTTATTTTACCCTTGTAAGATAGAGCCGTTTTTTAAGTCATCCTAAAATCAATATCCTTTGGAGGGAGGAATTCTTTTGTTATTTGTTTTTTCAAATTATCGTTGTTGTATGTTTGTGATTGATTCAGCTGGGAAGGGTGGCGGCAAAACCAAAACAGTGATGGCAACATCAAATTGTAACCAGTGCGAATTCGTTAAGAAATGTCCGGTAAAGGGTGGATTTTAGGGCTTATCGGGTTCATTTTGTCCTTCTTGAAACATCCAACATACAAGCGTCTGAAGCAATATTTGAAGTCGAAGCACAAAAGGCATATAATTCAGACTCGCATGCGATGTTGATTTCAGTTATAAAAAATCGAGACAGCGAGATAATCGGGCCAAGAATAGGGTTTTAA
>JAGGWF010000040.1 GCA_021157685.1 Planctomycetota bacterium
GCGGGCACAGCGGTCATAATGACCGTGCTGGGCAGGGGGGCGCTGGCACCGGGGATACAGCACGCTACTCGTTTGAGCGGGGTATAGCGGATGCCCGGATGCGTATTCTTGGTGCCGATGAATATTTCGGACTGATATTTACGGACATTGGCAATTGATTTACGAAGCGACTTTAGCAACGCCGCATCCAGCGATTCGTGAGCTGCTTTCAAATCGTCAGCTGATACACGAAACTCGCCCGCTGTCAGTTTCACGGCGTCAAACTTTTCCGTATATTTAGCCACGGCCGCATCGCCGCGCTGTGCGATGTCGGCAACGATCTTCCGCACCGTCTCAGCAAAATCACCATTGCTTTTGAGGTATTCCGCCATCGAGTGTTCGGTTCGCAGCCGCCGCATACGATCACTGTCGATCTCGCTTGCCTCTATCAATAATTCATCAAATTTCGTTGCCAATATCAACCTCTAATAATCTGTGTTAATCCGTTGTTTCCGTGGTTTATATATTGTAATCTCTGTGTCCTCTGTGGCGAAACCCTACGGCGTAAAGTTGCCGTGCGTATAGGTTCGGTTGGCTCGCCGCAGCAGCATATAGGTTTTCCCCTTGTACTCCGTGACCAACCCGGAGATGCTGTACCGTTCTTGGCCGGGTTCGGCGGCCATCTGTTTTTCCGCCGCGGCCAGCATACTGTTGCCCAGCAGTATAAACTGCTTGCTGTCGATGTTCCGGCCGAAGCCGTCCGGCGAAAAAGTATAGCTGCCGTTGGCTTTCGACAAATACCCCGCCCGTCCGATCAGATGGATGTCACCGGTAACCTGAGCGATTTGCTGAAACTTTTTCAAGTCGGGCGCTTTGTTGGCTTTGATCTGCTTCAATATCTCGGTCGGAATGATCGACTCCGGTTCCTGCGGTTCGGGTTCGGCCTTTTCAGGTTTATCGGGGTCCGGCTCAGCGGGCGATTCCAGTGGCTCGGTATCGTCTTTGATCGGCAGGAAATAAACACTGAACAGGTAGTTTTTGTGCTTATAGTTTGTAAACAGGGCCGACAACTCGATATGGATTTGGTTTTCCTCACCCGCCAAAGTCGTCATTTGTTCCAGCACCGAACACGGCAGCATCTCCAGCGGCGTCCCGGCGGGAATCGTTATTTTATCGGTGATCACGATCGGTTCATCCGGAACGAATCGCCAGCTGTCAGTATCGGGAGTTTTCTTCAGCAGACCCTCGACCCCGTCAAAAAATGCCCCTTCTTCGACAAACGGCATGGGCGTTTTTTTCACTGCGCCAAACACACTCGCTGTGATAAGCAGTCCTAATAAATATGCGGATTTCATCTTATTTCGCTTTCAAACAGATTTTCAGTTTCTCGACCGCTTCTTCGGCGGTTTCAACACAGATAATATACTCTGCGCTGCCGGGGTCGATTTCAGCTATCATCGCTACCAGCGGCTCCCAGAACGCGCCCACCAGTATAATCGGTTTGTCGGCATTGGCAAAACCTTTATTTTTATGTTCCCACACATCCGCCAGTTCCAGCAGGGTTCCCGTGCCGCCGGCTAAGACGATATAGGCGTCGCCCAGTTCGATCAGTTTGGCCAATCGTTCGTTCAAACGGTCGGTAGAAATCTCTTGAGCTACATATTCATTGGCCTGGCCGCGTTTGAAAGCCGTACAGGTTACGCCGATAACACATCCGCCCGCTTTCGAAGCCCCTTTCGCCCCGGCCAGCATCGTCCCGCCATACCCGCCGTTGGCAAGGGTAAACCCATTCTCAGCCAGCAACCGCCCCAATGATTCAGCCAACCCAAACACCGCATCTCCCTCAGTGGCTTTGCTTGTCCCGAACACCGTTATTGTTTTGCTTTTTTTGTCCACCAGATTCCACAGATTAACACAGATAACTTTAAAACCAGCCCAACTGGGAACGCGGGCGTCCCGCCCGCAACAAAAGCGAGGTGGCGTAAGCCGCCCGATAACAGCCCGAAGGGTCAATATACCTTAGCCCAGGGTAACGCTTTGGGTCCCCGGATACCCACCATCAGAATTCGCCCTGTAAGGGCAATATAATCAATCCTACAAATATCGTTCATCATAACGGGGTCTTTTCTCACCAGACCCCGTAGGGGTCCAAACAATAATAGCCGCGGGTGTAGCAAAGCGAAACCCGTGGATGCGATCCAATTTACCTATCGACCCTGTAGGGGTCGAATCAGGCCAAATATTTTTCATCAAATTCAATTCCTGCCCTTTGCAGCATTTCAATATATTCTTCTCGGAAGGTCTTCTGTCGGTGATGCTCTTGCTGGTTTTCGATATACTTCGCGATTCGGTCTTTATCTTTCCATGAACAGGTAAATGCCCCATAGCCCTCCTGCCAACCACAAAAATGCGAGAATACATGACCGTCTTTAATCCAGCCGGATGCCGCAAGTTTCACATCTTTCACCAAAGCCGCCAATGCCAGCGAAGGATGCAAACTGGTCAGGATATGCAAATGATCAACATAGCCGCCCATTTTGTAAACCACGCAATTTTTATTTCGAAGAATCCCTGCCGTATAGCGACACAGATCATCATGGCGTTTGAGGTCGAGTGTGCCTTGGTGATCTTTCGTTCCGTAAACAATGTGATATAATATCTGTGTATATGTCGCCACTTTACCGTCCTTATTCGACCCCGTAGGGGTCTTAACAATAATAGCCGCGGGTGCAGGGAGCGAAGCGACCGGAACCCGTGGACAGTTACCACAATATATTCACAACCCCGTAGGGGTTGAATAAAATGCCTCGACGCAAATTGACGGTTCTGTTATTTGACCCCTGTAGGGTCGCCGAAAGCTGTTACGCAACAAACCACGGGTTCCACTTCGTTCACCCGCGGCTATTATTGCCAGAAGCCCTACGGGCTTCGATCGTTTATCCTGCCCTTTCAGGCCGTTGCCATTCACACAAAACTCTTTCTTCCGTTGTTAATCCAATTCACTCCGTATACAGCTTGGCGTTTATTCTGATATTACTGCATAGCGAAGGATTCGATAAACATCTTCTTCTTTACTAACATCTATCGTAAGTTTAATGCTTGGCTGAAAATCATCCTTTGATTTTACTCTATATGTATACTCAGAAGATTCAATTCCAGATGGCATTTCTGTAAAACCATGCTCTTCTTTAACATATTCGATTAAAGTAACATCTTTTCTGGAAGGAAGTTGATACTCTCTGAATTGCACAAAGTTTTTTAAAGTTGTGCCATTTTTGTATTGTTTATTGAAAAGCTGATAAACTGTTTCCGGATCGTGCAATACCTTTTCAGCAAAATAATCACAAACCTGCCGAGGGTCTGTTTGGTCAAAGTGTTCTGTGTACTCTTGACCATTTGCAGTAGCTTCTTCATCTTCTCTTTCAGACAAAGAATGTCTGAAAGAAATGAAAGCCGCTAAAGAAATAAGCAGCAACAGGATGATATACACCGCCTTCTTTTTCATATTCTCAGCCATTAAACAACTCTGTCAAAAATATTCGTTTCTATTTCCCAGCTTTCCGGCGTGTATAGGCCAACAGTCCGCCCGCCAATAAAATATTGCGGTCGCGTTGAGAGAGGTTCAACCTGCCGCCGAACTTCACTCTGGCGGTTTTGTCGGAAATTGTAATACTATCGCCATTTTTGACGGCATCGACCAAGTTTGGGATTTCGATCACATCATCCTGTCCGATCTTGTCGTAGTCGGCCGGGTTGGCGAACTCAATCGGCACAATACAGAAGTTGATCAGATTGGCCTTGTGGATGCGTTCGATGGCTTTGGCGATCACGACACGCACGCCCAGATACATCGGGCACAGTGCGGCGTGTTCCCGGCTGGAACCTTGGCCGTAGCTGTCGCCGCCGACAATGACGCCAGCGGTGCCTTGTTTCTTCAACGCTAGCCCGCGCTGGGCAAAGCTCGGTTTTCCCTCTTCATTAAAACAGTTGAAGACATATTTGCTGTACTCCGGCACATTGGAGCGGTACTTCAAAAACGCTCCGGCGGGCATAATATGGTCCGTTGTGA
>JAGGWF010000028.1 GCA_021157685.1 Planctomycetota bacterium
GATGATATCGGGCTTCCGAAAAGCCGCACTGCTGGTCGATATTTTGTTGGCTCCTGCTTTTAAAACCGCTGCTGCCGAAGCGACATCAGAAATACCCCCGCCAACAGTAAAGGGAAAGGTCATAACTTCAGCGACATTCTTGACAACTTTGAGCATCGTTGGCCGATTTTCAACTGTTGCGGTTATGTCCAGAAGCGCAAGCTCATTGGCTCCTGCGGCGCAATAGGCCTTTGCACACTCAACGGGATCGCCTGCATCACGAATGTCAACGAAATGAATACCTTTAACAACCCGGCCATTTTGCAGATCAAGGCAGGGCATGATGTTGATTTGTTTATCCATTGCTATTTCCTTTCGCCTAAGCATGTATAAAAACATTGAAGGGCCTGATCAGCCCCATCGCCCCTGATTATAATAACACATACGACATTTTCAAGTAATGTTTGACAAGGTGTTTGCTTTAGAGTTTAATTAGCTCTCAGCGGTAAGCCTATTACAGAAATAGTCACAAACAAGGAGAACCCAAGATGCCAAAACGCAAAGACATCCACAAAGTAATGATTATCGGTTCCGGTCCCATTATTATTGGTCAAGCGTGTGAATTTGACTATTCCGGCACGCAAGCATGTAAGGCCCTACGCAAGCTGGGATATGAGATCGTTCTGGTCAATTCAAACCCTGCTACGATTATGACAGATCCTGAAACGGCTGATGTCACTTATATTGAGCCGTTAAATTTGAAAACGATGACGAAAATCATAGAAAAGGAACGGCCGGATGCGCTTTTACCGAATCTTGGCGGCCAAACGGCGCTGAATCTATCTTTAGAACTGGCAAAAGCCGGAGTGCTAAAGAAATACAATGTAAAAGTAATAGGTGTGCAGCTTGATGCTATCGAACGCGGCGAAGACAGAATTGAGTTCAAAAAGACAATGGATAGCTTAGGCATTGAAATGCCAAAGAGCGAGCCAGCGTTCAGCGTTGAAGAAGCGGAGGAAATCGCCAAAGAGCTTGGCTATCCTGTGGTCATTCGTCCCGCCTACACCATGGGAGGAACTGGCGGCGGATTGGTCTATAATGTTAACGAATTAAAAACTGTCGCAGCCAGAGGGCTTTCGGCAAGTCTGGTAAACCAAATCCTGGTCGAAGAATCTGTTCTCGGATGGGAAGAACTGGAGCTGGAAGTTGTCAGGGACGCGAAAAGTCAGAAAATAACCGTTTGTTTCATTGAAAATGTTGATGCGATGGGCGTCCATACCGGTGACTCATACTGCACGGCCCCCATGCTTACGATCAGCAAAGAATTGCAGCAGCGGCTCCAGAAATATTCGTATGATATTGTCGAGGCAATAGGGGTCATTGGCGGCACAAATGTCCAATTCGCACATGACCCCAAAACCGACCGTGTCGTTGTCATTGAAATTAACCCCAGAACATCACGCTCATCAGCGCTGGCCTCAAAGGCCACAGGATTTCCTATTGCGTTGGTGTCCTCGCTATTGGCCGGCGGTCTTACACTCGATGAAATTCCGTACTGGCGGGATGGAACACTTGAAAAATATACACCCTCCGGTGAGTATGTCGTAGTCAAGTTTGCTCGATGGGCCTTTGAGAAGTTCAAAGGTGCCCAAGACAAACTCGGTACACAAATGCGGGCGGTCGGTGAAGTGATGAGCATCGGAAAAAACTATAAAGAAGCCCTTCATAAAGCGATCCGTTCTTTGGAAAATGGAAGATATGGTATGGGTTTTGTAAAGAACTTCAATGAACTCAACCTTGATGAGTTAATGAGACTCGTCAGCACGGCTACCAGCGAACGCCAGTTTATTATGTATGAAGCAATTCGCAAGGGAGCAACAGTCGAAATACTGCATGAAAGGACGCACATTAAAGCGTGGTTCATTGAACAAATGGTCGAATTGGTAGAACTTGAAGAAAAACTGTTGAAATACAAAGGCAAATCAATTCCTGATGACCTTTTGATCTGGGCCAAAAAAGACGGTTTTGCCGACCGCTACCTTGCACAGATTCTTGGGGCCAGCGAAGATAAGATTCGCCAACAGAGAATAAAACTTGGCGTTGTTGAAGGGTGGGAACCGGTGCCGGTCAGTGGCGTAGAAGATGCGGCCTATTATTTCTCAACATACAATGCGCCGGATAAGGTTGAAGTTACCCAAAACCGTAAGATCATGATTCTGGGCGGTGGCCCGAACAGGATTGGGCAGGGTATCGAATTCGACTATTGCTGTGTGCATGCCGCTTTTACAATACGGGATGAGGGGCTGGAAACGATCATGGTTAACTGTAATCCTGAGACTGTTTCCACGGACTACGATACTTCGGATAAACTGTATTTTGAGCCGCTGACCGTCGAAGATGTTTTGAGCATCTATGAGAATGAAAAACCCGAAGGGGTCATTGTGCAGTTTGGCGGGCAAACGCCATTGAATATAGCACGGCAACTCGAAGAAGCCGGTGTTAAGATAATAGGTACCTCTCCAGAGACAATTGATTTGGCAGAGGACCGTGATCGATTCCGGGAGATGATGGAGAAACTTAATATTCCAATGGCTGAATCCGGTATGGCCAGCAATCTTGACCAAGCACTGGAAATCGCCAAGCGAATCGACTATCCGCTGATGGTCCGGCCTTCCTATGTTCTTGGCGGTCGAGGCATGGAAATTGTTCATGATGAAGATATGCTGCGCCAATATGTAGTTGCTGCTGTGGATGTGACGCCGGAAAGGCCGATTCTAATCGATAAGTTTCTTGTTAATGCGATTGAGGCAGAGGCCGATGCCATCGCCGATGGAACCGATGCCTTTGTCCCGGCGGTGATGGAGCACATCGAACTTGCCGGCATACACTCCGGTGACTCGGCCTGTGTGATTCCGCCGGTATCCATTCCGCAAAAACATATTGATACGATTTCTGAATACACCCGGAAAATAGCGATTGAAATGAATGTTGTCGGCTTGATGAATATGCAGTACGCTATCGCTGAAGATAAGGTTTATGTTTTGGAAGCGAACCCGCGAGCGTCAAGAACCGTTCCGTTGGTCTCAAAGGTGTGCGGGATATCAATGGCACGGGCCGCGACACAGATTATGCTTGGCAAGAAACTCGCTGATTTGGACTTAAAGCAAAAACCGATCCCTCATTTCGGTGTTAAAGAAGCCGTCTTCCCGTTTAATATGTTCCAAGAAGTGGACCCCGTGCTTGGGCCTGAAATGCGTTCAACAGGCGAAGTGCTGGGACTGGCTGATTCCTATGGCCTGGCTTTCTCTAAGGCCCAAGAAGCCACTCAACAACCCCTGCCCTCAAAGGGAACCGTTTTGATAACAGTGGCCGGACCGGATAAAGCGGCTATTGTAGAGACAGCCAAATCCTTCAGTGAACTGGGTTTTAAGATCATGGCGACAAAAGGGACCTATAAGCACTTAGCTAAAAAAGGTATAAAAGCAGAGCAGGTTCTTAAGGTCTATGAGGGCAGGCCGAATATTGTCGATTCAATAAAAAACAAAGAAATCCAGTTGATCGTAAATACTCCCATAGGCAAGCAAAGTCAACATGACGATTCTTATATCAGAAAAGCGGCCATCAAGTATAAAATACCTTATATAACC
>JAGGWF010000192.1 GCA_021157685.1 Planctomycetota bacterium
TCCACATTGATCAGATAGACCGGAATCTTCAGTGCTTTGGCCGCAAAAACCACCGGGGCGCTGACAAAACCGCCGGTGCCGATGACGACCGCGTTTTTTCGATAGGGAATCAGCACCTGTTTGACAAAGTAATAGCTCTTTAACAACTGCAAACAAAACTGCATGAGGCGAACCGGATGCCAACTAAGACCCACCGCCGGAAGCGGCAGGAACTCATAGCCGCTTTTGGACAGAATTCGCGCATCAATGTTACGACTGCTGCAAAAAAACAGGATTGAATGAGCATCAGCTTTCTTTGTGACCTGCTCCGCCACAGCCAGTGCCGGATAAATATGTCCGCCGGTTCCACCACCGGCGAAAAAGTAATGCTTTGTTGTATCCGTTGTGTTCATTCTTTTATCCTGTCCCGGATAACCCGGAAATTCTAAAATAGTAGTACCGCCATCCTAGTGGCAACTTTTTGCACAAAAAGAAACGGGGCGAGCAACCAACGATGATTTCAGGTCTCCAAAGAAACTGCCGGCTGGAAGCCGGCGTTACCGTTGCGGGCAATGCTTAGAAGGATGCCTACGGCCGCACTGGTCAGCAGCATACTCGTACCGCCGGCACTGATAAACGGCAGCGGAATGCCCTTGGTCGGCAACACCACCGTTACCACGCCAATATTAACCGCAGCCTGAATTGTAATCGCCATGACAATGCCCGCCGCAACGAGACGACCGAATCGATCCCGACATCGCATCGCGATCGCTACACCAGCCACAGCGAAGATAATAAACAGCAGAATGACAAACGCGCACGCCGCAAGACCCATTTCCTCGGCAATGATCGAGAATATAAAGTCCGTTGTGTCCTCCGGCAGATGCCCGTATTTGACGACTCCCCTGCCGAGACCTTTTCCGAGCAAGCCGCCCGTGCTGATCGCAATCAATGACTGCCGGGCCTGGTAGGCCATATTGCCCGGCTCCAGAAAATCCTTAATACGATTGATGCGTGTGGGGCTGCTTATGATGGCATACGCGAACGCGGGCAGCACAACAGGAAACGGAGACAATAAATGCCACAGCTTTGCGCCGCCCAGCAACAGCATGATAAATGACATCATCGCGATAAACGCCGCCGTGCCGAAATCTTCGATAACGATCAGGCCGACAACAAAGCCCACTACCAGGCACACCGGCACGAAACGACTCCAGAAACGACCTATACTATCTGAGTATCGCTCCATATAGGCCACCAGAAACAGAATCATCACCCACTTGGCCAATTCCGACGGCTGAAAGCTGATCGACACCGACCCCAGCGTGATCTCAATCCACCGGCGGGAAAAATTCTTCTCCGTCCCCCAGAATAGCACATACACCAGCAGAGCCACCGTGATAATTGACAGATATGGAGTCAGCGAATAGCCCGGCGGGCGTTGCGCGATGCTGAAACGGCGATAATCCACCCGCGACACCGCATACATCACCAACACCGCCAGCGGAAAAAAGACCAACTGCTTGAGTGTGGTAAAATTGTAGAACTGGTTCAGCTCAAAATCCCCTTTGAGTGTCGCTCCGGCGGAAAACACGAACACCGTCCCTGTAGCCATCAGTAGCAGCACAACGGTCTCGATCACTCGATCATAGCGGATTTTTGATTCGATTACAGGCATTAGGGGTTATTTCGGCATAAGCCAGCGATTTTCAACAAAAAATGGTGGTATGCCGATACCATTGGTACAAACCGAAAAATTGACTGATTCCAGTCGTTTTTTCCTATAATGAATTTTGAAGAAAATATTAACTCGGAGGTTTTATGAGACAGTCCACAATCATTCTATTCCTTTCAGTACTAAGCATTCTTCTTTTGACCGGGTGTCAGGAGTCCGAGTCCAGCCAAATCCGACGGGCGCGGGTGATTGGGAATGAAAATCTGCAACTCAAACAGGAGTTGGAAGAGAAAGATCAGCAGATCGAGGAATTGACGGCACAAATCGAAGCACTTGAAGTCGAAAAAGCCAAAGTCATCGAACAATCCGGCGAAACAAGCATTAAGACACTTCGGATGTTGCTGGAATCCGAAAAGCGGGCCGAAGCCATCGTCATTGAAAACAGGAAACTCCAGGAAGAACTCGAAAAACTCAAGGCGGCCCAATAATTCAAACCCCTTATTGGGAATGCGACCATCTCGGTCACATTTTAAGTGCGGGCGAGACGCCCGCGTTCCCAGTTAAAACTTTGCTATTCTTTCTGCTGCGGTTAGGGAGTCATCCATTTTTTTGTCGGGATATTTTCGTTTTGCGGCGGCAGTGACGAGTGCGACAAACATTGGAGCAGGTCGCATCGGTCGGCTGGTCAGTTCAGGGTGCGACTGGGTTCCCATAAAGAAAGACAACTTCGGCAGTTCCAAAATCTGCATAATCGGCTGATTCGGGGCCTTGCCGGAAAAGATAAGACCATTTTCTTCAAGTTTAGCGATATATTCCGGATCCACCTCATAACGATGCCTGAAACGACGCCGGACGCTGGAAGCCTTTCCGAAAAGTTTCCAAGCCAATGTGTCTTTTTTCAACTCAATGTCCCTGCCGCCCAAGCGCATATTGCCGCCGAGACCCTCAATCTTCTTCTGTTCGGGCAGGATGCTAATCACCGGCTCTTTGCCGTCAGCGATAATCTCTGTCGAATCGGCGTTTTTGATACCACAGACATTTCTCGCAAATTCGATGACCGCCGCCTGGAATCCCAGACACAAGCCCAGGTACGGCATGTCATTTTCACGGGCATAGCGTACACAGGATATTTTCCCCTCCCAACCGCGCGTGCCAAAACCGCCGGGGACGATAATCCCATCCACATCGGCCAGATGTTCGGCCGCGTTGGCATCGGTAATCTCCGTTGTATCGATCCATTTGACACCAACCTTACAGCCCATATGGATTCCGGCGTGTTCCAAAGCATTCAGGATCGAGGCGTAGCTGTCACGGACCGAGGTATATTTTCCGGTAATGCCAATCGTAATCTTGTGGGTTTCCTTGTTAATCTTATCGGTGAAATCGCACCAGCGAGCCCATTCTTTTCGCTCATGGCGAAGCTTAGTCCGATCCTCGATCTTGAGCATCCGCAATACTTCAAAATCGATACCGCAGTCCCGAAGCATCGACGGAATCGAATAGATGCTTGCCGAATCATGCATACTAAAGACCCGCTCGAACGGTACATTCCCAAAGACACTCATTTTCTGACGGGCCTGTTCGGTAACAGGGTTTTCACACCGGCACGCAATGATGTCCGGCTGGATCCCCAGTTGTAAAAGTTGTTTAATGCCAAGTTGAGCGGCTTTGGACTTCTGCTCACCCAGCGTTTTTGGTTCCAATATATAGGTCAGGGCGACAAAACTGCAACTGGCCGGGCCTTCTTCATAAGCTAGTTCACGCATGGCCTCAATATAGAATGCGTTCTCCAGATCGCCCACCGTACCACCGATTTCGACGAATACCACATCCGCCTGAGTCTCAACCGCCAATTGGCGTAATCTCATCTTAACTTCGCCGGTAACATGCGGAATCATCTGCACATCCCGCCCTAGGTAATCACCGTGCCGCTCCTTGTAAAGAACGGAACTGTAAATTTGGCCGCTGGTCGTAAAATTCAAGCGGCTGAGGTTCTGGTCCAGCATCCGTTCGTAGGTTCCCAGATCCATATCGGTTTCCATCCCGTCGTCCAGCACAAAGACCTCGCCGTGGCGGAACGGATTGAGCGTGCCGGAATCAATGTTCAGATAGCCCTCCAGCTTGATCGGGGCGACCTTTAAGCCCTTATCCTGCATGAGTTTGGCAAGGCAGGATGAAAAAATCCCCTTGCCCAGACCACTCATCACCGTGCCGGTTACGATCACATACTTAGTCTTGCCCTTGACATACCCATCCGGCAGCGGCAGAAAATACTCATTGTCCGTTGAACTGCCGCTGATCTTCGCTAATAAATCTTTGCTGTCTGCCATTTATAGTCCTTAGTCTTTCTTAGCTTTTAGCCATTCGTTCAACAAATGCCCTGTATTGTTCTTCGGTATCGATGCCGTCCCAGGCCTTTTCGACCATTGCCGTCAGGATCGTGTGACCATTTTCGATGGCTCTAAGCTGTTCGAGCTTTTCGGTTTGTTCCAGAAAACTTGGCTCCATCTCGGTATAATCCATTAAAAAATCTTTTCGGTACGCATAGATTCCCAAATGGCGTTTATAGTCGCCGATATCACCTGCCCCGCTGGCTTGACGGTCATAGGGAAGTACAGAACGGGAGAAATAAATCGCCTTACCATCCTTATCCGTAATACACTTGACGATATTGGGATTGGCCACATCATCGGGCTTTTCAAAGGGCGCCAACAGCGTTGCCATACCGGTATCGGGATTATCGGCTAACAATCCGGCCACTCGGTCGATATAATTCGGATCAATTTCCGGCTCGTCCGCCTGTAGATTGACAATAATGTCAACATCCAATTCAACAACCGCTTCGGCAATGCGATCAGTTCCGCTTTGATGGGAAATCGAGGTCATCACGCACCCACCATCGAATTCGGCACAGGCGTCCATCACTCGCTTGTCATCAGTCGCAACCAACACCTGATCGACACTTTTTGCGCAAACAGCCCGCTCATAAGTGTGCTGGACGAGATATTTCCCCGTTTCTTTCGCGAGAACCTTCCCTGCGAATCGGCTTGAGCCGTACCGGGCGGGGATGACCACAACAATCTTCACAATCCGTTTTTCCTTGCAGCGATTTTTTGTTTTTTCAGATGAAACCACTGTCCTGAGATACTACGCCCAAACACGGTTTATGTCAAGGGCGGCTTTGGGTGATTTTTCCGGCAGAAGCGTATTGCGATTGGCCATTGAATAGGGGCACCTGTAACCTGCCTTTAAGTAGGACTCTTCGAGTCTGATTTAAACTGAACAAGAAGTGGCAATTTACGACACGAACTTCGTCCGATAAATAAATTTATCGATAATTTTCTTATTATTTTTGTAAATTTACCAAAAAAGACTTTGACAGAATAGCTTTTACATTTTATAAAATATAAAAGTTGTTAGAGAAAA
>JAGGWF010000166.1 GCA_021157685.1 Planctomycetota bacterium
CAACATGGGCTTGTGAAAATAAACTTTCGAGACAAAAGCTACCGTTGGCCAACATCTCGATGGAAGTTAAACCGGACCGCCTAAAGGCGGGTTTTTAGAGCGGACTCAAGATTGACAACGAGATGCTGTTTGAGGTAGCATCTTTTGGTCCTTCAAAATGGTGGTACTTATCTGCCTTGGCAGGAGGAGTGAAAGCATTTTACGTATATCACAAGACAAAGTAAAAAGAAACATGAAGATTCTATTACCCAGGGAATTAAAAGTAAAAGGGGTCTGAGGATCTGTTGAAAAAGTCCCACAGTCACCTATTTCCGGCACAGTCCTTAGTTTTTGATTCAGATTAGATAGTTCAGCGCTTTATCACAGTCTTTTTGGATTTGTTGTTTCAATCCCTCTTCTGTTTCAAACCGCTGCTGTCGTCGGACAAACCGCATTAAATCAAAGCCCAGCCATTTGCCGCGCAGGTTCTCAACATTATCCTCTAAAAGATGCGCCTCCAGCAGCAATGGATGATCACTGAGGAATGTTTTGGCCCGGCCGATACTAATCGCCGCCGGACGGCGAAGACCGCCGAACACCACATCTTCGACGCAATCGCCCACAACAACATAACCCGCATAGACCCCCTCGGCGGGAATGACCTGCCCTGTCGCTTCGATATTGGCCGTCGGGTAGCCGAGTTGTTTGCCGATCCCCCTACCGGGAATGGTCTGTCCGACCAGACGGAACGGGCGACCCAGTATTTGTGAAGCGCGGTGAGGACAACCCTCGGCCAGCAATTGCCGAATCGAACTGCTGGAACATTTTTCAGTCGCGTTCTCACTATCAGAAGCAATATCAACAAACGGCACTTCGACAATCTCGAAGTTTCGGGTGGTGCCGAACTGTCGCAGCGTTTCGATCGAGCCGCTGCGACCGTAACCGAAATTAAAGTCCGGCCCCTCGACCATCACAGACGGGGACAGATTCGCCATCAGGAACTGATCGACAAAATCCTCCGGCGACAGATTCAGCAATTTCAAGCTGTCTTTAATCACAATCAGCACATCAACGCTAAGGGACTCAAGCAACAGGGCCTTCATGTGAAGCGGAGTCAGGATGCCCGGAGCATGATCGGGATTCAGCAACACCGCCGGATGGGGGTCGAAAGTCATCGCCGAAACCTGTATCTGCTTTTCACGAGCAATTTGTCGTGCGGTCGTAAGTATCGCCTGATGGCCGCGATGGACCCCGTCAAAGTTGCCGATGGTCAGAACCATTCCTTTGGGCAAGCTGTTTAGTTCCTGATGATCTTCTATAATTCGCATTGAGTAATCTCCGTCGATTCAATAAGCAAGCACATCCTACCGATAACCGCCACCGCTGGCAAGGATCTTTTTTGGCCTTTCAGATCAGAAATGTGTATTTACTTTCATCCACAATTGCCCTATACTTTAAGATTAGAAGAAACCACTAACGAATACCATCTACGGAGAGATCGTCATGGACAAAGGGCATCAGCTATCCAGAACGCTGGGGCTTTGGGATGTGTTCTCCATCGCTGCCGGAGCCATGATCAGTTCGGGGCTCTTCGTCCTGCCGGCGATTGTTTACCGCATCGGCGGACCGTCCATTATCGCATCCTACATGCTGGCGTCGCTGCTAATGTTGCCCAGCGTATTCGCCAAGGCCGAGCTGGCCACCGCCATGCCCAAATCGGGCGGAACCTATTTCTATGTCAAGCGCAGCATCGGCGGACTGTGGGGGCTGTTCTGCGGGCTGTCGGACTGGTTTTCGCTGGCGATGAAAAGTGCGTTCGCGGTCATGGGCATCGCCCTGTTCAGCAGGATGTTTTGTCAGTACGCATTCGAGATCACGCTAAGCAATTCGACCCTGAAAATAATCGCCGCGACGTGCTGCCTGTTCTTTGGCGGGATGAACTGGGTCAGCGTCAAGAGTACCGCACGATTTCAAAATCTGCTGGTGTTATATATGCTCATCGTGCTGAGCGTGTTTGTCGTCGTGGGAATTTCGAGCGTTCACCCGGTGCGGTTTCATCCGTTTGTTGCCGCCGATGCGACACATGGAAAATGGACGATTCTGGCACTGACCGGTGCGGTCTTTGTCAGTTTCGGGGGATTGACCAAAGTAACCACCATTGCCGAAGAGGTCCGCAACCCCGGCAAGCGGCTGCTGGCCTGGGCGGTGGTATCGCTCTTCTATACAGCCGTTATCTTTGTAACTATCGGAGTTCTGGACAGCACAGCACTGGCCACATCGGACGCTCCGATCTCCACGGCGGCGGGTGTGTTTATGGGAACAACGGGCGTCGTGCTGCTGACGCTGGCAGCATTGGCGGCGTTTGTTACCACGGCCAACGGCGGTATTCTGGCCGCATCACGCAGCCCGATGGCCATGAGCCGGGACCATCTGCTGCCGGCGTCACTAGCACAGGTCAGCAATCGCTTCGGCACACCGGGACACAGCATTCTGATTACCTGCGGATTGATGATTCTTTCCATCGTATTTCTGGAGTTGGAACTTCTGGTCAAGACGGCCTCGGCGCTACTCTTGCTGATGTTTTTGATGGATAATGTCAGCGTGATCCTGATGCGGCAGAGCAAAATCCAGACCTATCGGCCGAAATTCAAAGTGCCCTTCTACCCGTATCTGCCCATCACCACAATCGTGGTGTATCTGGTTCTGCTGTTAAAAATGGGGCTTGTGCCGCTGTGCATCAGTGGCAGCTTTTTGATCGCGAGCGCCGTATGGTATAAACTCTATGCCGCCAAGCGGGTCCAACGGGATTCGGCGGTGATGCGGGTGGTTCAGCAGGTCACGGATAGGGAGATCACTTCGCCCACACTGGAGAACGAACTGCGGGATATCCTGTTCGAGCGGGATAATATCATCGCCGACCGCTTTGACCATCTGCTGACCGACTGCATGATCTTTGACTTAAAGGGCAAAAAAACCGCCCAAGAGGTCTTCGAGCAGGCCGCGGCGGTCTTTGCCAAAAAACTCGACATCGATCAGAAAACGCTGGTCGATAAGATGTGTCAGCGCGAGGCCGAGGGGTCCACGGTACTGGAAACAGGGCTGGCGATCCCGCATGTCGTCATCGAGGGCGAAAAGAAATTTTCGATTCTTCCGGTTCGCGCTGCAAGCGGAATCGATTTTCCCCATGCCCAAGAGCCGGTCAAAACGGTATTCTTTTTAGCAGGCACCAAAGACAAACGCAACTACCACCTGCGAGCCCTAATGGCCATCGCTCAGATCGTACAGGAAAAGGACTTCTACACCCGCTGGTTCGCCGC
>JAGGWF010000065.1 GCA_021157685.1 Planctomycetota bacterium
GTTTGATGTTCTTTGCTCCACCGTATAATCTGACGAGATACGGGTTGTTTGACAGCTAACAAAAATGTGGAAATTGAGTAGTCCACTTGTCGGGGCCGAACCAACAAATGCACATGGCCAGGCATGAAGACATAGGCCCACAGGGCCACATCGTGTCGACTGCAGGCCCGAGCTAAACAGTCGGCCAGCTTTTGGCATACGGCCTGCTCATTGAGAAAAGCTTTGTTGTGATAGCAACTGAATGTTAAAGCGTGTGCTTGGCAGGGATGGTTCCAGCGTTTGCATCGTTTGCGATAAACTTGCTCTGTGGCTGATTCGATCTTCATTGCAAGAAATTCTACCATGTCCACTTAGGGCAGTCAATCGAGTATGTGAGCCAACCCTGTTCCTCCCACGGCCAAGCACAGCTTGACCATGCCACCCTGAGTTCATTATTCCGAAGGTGGATAATTAGGGTTTACAGTCAGTTGCCCATTGCTGGAAAGTTCTACGGTGTTTGCCATCAGCATCGAACAGAGAACATTTCCCGCTACCTCGGCATGATTGGCGGGGAAATACAATATTCCACCACAGTCGGCGACGCCTTTGAAAATTGCGTCGCTGGTATTGTCGCGTGACTGGAAGAACAGAAACTTATCGTAATCACCGCTTACCGGCGCTGTGGCTGTAAGCGTGGCATCTTTGCCGATTGATACCTGACCTGTTCCGACAATATGGAACATCACCTCATTAGCATCGACCACGGCCTCGCCTTTCAGGACCAGACCACTTGGAGCATTGGCGCCGCCAAGATGGTAAATGCCCGGCAAAAATGAAACAGTTGCGTCTTCAATGATGATCCCGGCCGAGTAATACCCTGGTTCCAGAGTCCATTGCCCCCCGGTAATGACCACCGGCGATGCTTTGCCTGTATTGGGATTAACCGGGCATATATCCGGCAGTTCCGTATAGTCCGGCTCTTCAAGATCAAAGAAATCCGGACACGGCTCTTGGCCGGTATTTTCTGAAATATACATGTCCTCCGGATAACTTAAACTACCCTTTAGGTCGATACCGCCTGCGACTTGCAGACCATCTGCGGAAATACTTGCCTTGCCTTGGACCAGAACCGCATCTTTGGCTAAAGAATTGACAATGATGGTTTCCGCTACAATGGGATCACTCCCGGTTACGATCGTTAAAGCAGAATTATTTTTCAACAGAAGTCCCGTTTTTTCCTGTGACAGCGTAACCAGTGCAGATCTGTAAGCCATGAATTTTCTAATAAGGATGTCGCCAAAGAGGTGGTAGCTGTTCTCGCTCACTTCAATCTTAAATGTGTTATTCAAAACAGTCCCATACGATAATGTTCCGGCAATAGTACCTGCATAGTAAGGCGTTTGACCCCATGGGGAAAGCAATGTTCCAAAGTCGCTCAATTTCCCCCAAGGCGAGAGTGTTGTTGTGATGCCGTCTAAATCGGTCACTTCAAAATTGGTGCCGTAGAGATTTATCTTGCCATTTTGAAGTACCTCAAGCATGTTACCAACCGTTCCCCCGGTCATGAGGATGGTTGCCCAGTTCTGTGCGACAAGACTGCCTCCAACGGATCCGCCGGACATGTCGACATAGGAGTCATCTGCAATGAGCTGATGCCCAATTTCTCCGCCGGTCATCTTTATAATGGAGTGATTATATGCAAACAGCCAACCAACTCTTCCGCCATCGACCAGATCAACATAGGTGCTATAACCCAAGTGAACCCGATAATTCTCAAACATTGCATCATCAAAAGTATGGGTGCCGCCATTGATATAAACATCTTCGACCTTGGTTCCGACGAACTGAATATCATTAATTGTCGGATAAAGTGACCACTCACTATCAATCAACTCGATGCTGAAGTCTGTCCCGTCAAGCCAGCACCCGGTCAGCATATGGGTGGGTTCATCATAATAGTAATACGAACATTCCAGCGTAATACTGGGTTCTATCGATACTGCCTCGGGTGCCCTGTGACTACAAATTTGGTCGATTCTGCCCCCGGTGAGAATGACTGAAGGTGATGCGAATGGGTCAACTGGAGGAGGATTGATAATGATTGGATCGGGATAAAGGGCAATAACACCGCTTCCGATTCCGTCGTAGTTGATAACAATTGGATTAGGATTGATGATAATTGAATCGGGAATAATGGAAATAATACCGCCTCCGCTTCCACCGATATTGATTGAGTTGGCATCGACGACAATGCTACCGCCTTCGATTCCGCCGATATCGATTCGGCTAACATAACCACCCGGCATACTCAGTGAACTGTTACCTTTAATGTCAATCTGCCCAACATGAGTTATTCTATATGAGCTCTGATCGAGAACAACGGTGGCAGTGTCTTTCATTGTGAGTTTTTCAACTTGCCCGCCCGACATGTTCAACGAACTCATATCGGCCATGTTAATTTGTTCGATATAGAAGCACCCCATACAAATCATACCACACCCATCACAATCTGGTGGTGACGATGGCGATGTACCTTCGATGATGGCCGTGCTGTCTTCATACATGCCTAAATTTCCGATTTCACCGGCGGTCATGTAAAGGGTGTCACCGGACCACAATGTTAGACTTGAAGTAAAAGAAGGTGTGGTGATTTCATAATCCGTTGCATACACCGGAAGAACAAACAAACTGGCAAGCATGAGATAAAGAATTGTTTTTTTCATTTTTCTGCCTCCTGATTGGAAAGACTCTCCTTTTTTCAATATTTGGATTATAGCGATTCAGGGTGTCTGAAATCAAGGAAAAAATGAAGCACGCAGTTGCTTCAAGCGTTATTTTTGTGAAATAGGGTGGTTTTTGGCCGTTGAAGTGGGTATAATCTGCGTTAAATCAGTGTTAATCTGTGTCTGAAAAATAAGGTAGATAAAGAATATGGCAAAGATAAAAGCGGAAAAGGTGGTATTGGCTTACAGCGGCGGGTTGGATACGAGTGTGATTCTGCCGTGGCTGAAAGAGACTTATGGGTACGAAGTTGTGGCGTTTGCCGCCGAACTGGGGCAAGGTGACGAGTTGGTAGGCATTAAGAAAAAGGCACTCGCCACCGGTGCGGTTAAGTGCATTGTCTCGGACCTGCGAAAGGAACTGGTCGCCGATTATATCTGGCCGATGCTCAAGAGCGGCGCGGTTTATGAAAACGGCTATTTACTGGGAACGAGTATTGCCCGGCCGCTGATCGCGAAGAAACAGGTGGAA
>JAGGWF010000089.1 GCA_021157685.1 Planctomycetota bacterium
CCTATTGGTACGCCTTTAAAGGGGCGGTCGGTAACGGTGAAACTTCTTCGTCCAAAGTGGCAGAGCAAGTGGGAAGAGTCCGCAGTATCATCGAAGGTGAAACCGCTCAGATGCGTAAGATTTCAGGTGGATTTACCGAGATTCAAGGGGGCAATTGGGGTCTAAGTGGCGGCAAGCATCTCTGGTGGAAAGAGGGTCAAGTCGGTGATGAACTGACATTGGCGGTTCAGATCGGACAGTCCTGCAAATATGAGGTCATCCTGCAAATGAGTACTGCGGCTGATTACGGCAGGTTTAGAATATTGCTCGACGGCAAGGAACTATCAGCCTCTGAGGATTTCTATGCCCCTCAAGGCGTTAAGCTAAAGCGATTCGACATAGGCAAACTCCCCCTTGAAAAAGGTGAACATCTCCTGTCGTTTATAATCCTTGATAAGAATCCCCAGGCGAAGCCGGGGAATATGCTGGGTGTTGATAGTATTGAATTGAATAAGATCGACTGACGGTTTTGTGACGCAGTAGAGTGTGCGATGCTTTGTATGAAGTTGTAATGTGCTGCAATGGTTTTTAAGCGAACCAAGAAAAGGACTTGAACATGGCTTGCTTGATTGGATGATTCTGTCTTGTTTTATAGCGTTTATGGTTGTTTTGGTATATTCGACGAAAAAGTATGCCAGGGGTGTTGCCGATTTTCTGACGGCCAATCGCTGTGCCGGTAAATATATCCTGCGATGGGCGATGGAATGGTCACGCTTGGTGCGATCAGTTTTGTTGCATGTTTTCAACTGTACTACGAGGGCGGCTTTACACCCATCTGGTGGGAGTCGATACGCCTTCCGCTCTATCTTTTTGTGGCGATTGGGAAACAGATCAGTGAGGTTTTGATTTTTAATATCTCTTTTGGGTTAAATTCCCCACTCCTTGGGGCAAAAAGTAAAACGAAAATCCATCATGATACCCCGTCTGCTTGCGGCAGGAAGATTCATTTTGATTGTTTCAGCTATTAATAATTGGGTTGACAATCTTGATGAGCAACTTCAATTACCCGTCATACACTGGGCATTTCGTAGTCTGAATTTCACAGAAGATCAGATCGTCCGGCTTAAAACACTCATGTCATCGAAAATGTTCTCTTATGAACTTTTAGATTTTGGAATTGCACACGACCCAATCAAATTACCACAAAGGACCCGGTCATCGAAGCCGCTTTGAAGGAATTAAAGAGAGGCAGGTAAAATATCTCTTGAACGCGGCGGCCTGTTAGATTATATATGGATGCCAGTTTCAACGGACATAAAATCAGCAGGGAGTGGCAATGACGGGCGTTTCAGGGAAGAAATATCACTTTATTGGGATCGGGGGGATCGGGACCAGTGGGTTGGCTAAAATGCTGATCGGCAATGGGGCTGTTGTGTCGGGATCGGATATGGCCGACAGCGGGGTCATTGACAATCTTCGTTCGCTTGGGGCCACCGTTTCGATTGGGCATGGGGCGGAAAATGTCTTGCCGAACACCGATGAGGTGGTTATCAGTGCGGCGATTACCGCGACCAATCCGGAACTGGCGCGGGCGGCGGAATTGGGGCTGACCATCCGAAAATATGCCGAAATGCTGGGGATGCTGATGGATGACTATACGGGGGTCGCTGTCGCGGGAACACATGGCAAAAGCACGACCAGTGCATGGCTTTCCTATGTACTTACCCAGGCCGGTGAAGAACCCAATTATATTGTCGGGGCGGACATCCCGCAATTGGGCGGCTCCAGCGGGGTCGGTGGTGGCAAATGTTTTATCGCCGAGGCGTGCGAATACGACCGAAGCTTTTTGAATCTGCGACCTGACGCCGCTATTTTGCTGAACATCGAGCAGGATCATCTGGATTACTATCGCGATATCGATGACATCCTCGATGCGTTTACCGAATTCGCCTCCGGCGTCAAACCCAGCGGCGTGCTGATTGCAAACGGACAAGACAAAAACACCGTGCGCGTCCTCCGCCGCTTCCAAACGGAGCCAAAAATCATTCAATACGGGCTGGATGCGCATTGTGATATTTCCGCTCGCAACCCGGCGCTGGCCGATGGTTGTTACGAATTCGATATTTATCACAAAAACAATTTGTTGGGGCGAACCCGCATTGCTCTGCCAGGAGCCTTTAACATCTTGAACGCCCTGGCGGTAACGGCGGCGTGTCTTCACGCCGGGCTTGACGGGGAAACGATTTTAAAACACCTGGGCGGGTTTACGGGTATCGACCGGCGGCTGATGTTTAAGGCACAGGTCGACGGAATTACCATTCTGGATGATTATGCTCATCATCCTACGGAAATCCGGGCCTCGCTGAAGGCAATCCGTGAAAAATACTCGCCGGAGCGAATCTGGTGCGTTTTTCAGCCGCATCAGTACAGCCGAACCCGTTTTTTGCTTGATGATTTCGCGGAAAGCTTTAAGCTGGCCGATATTACCATTGTACCCGAAATCTATTTTGTGCGGGACACGGCCGAAAGCAAAAGCAAGGTCAATGCCCAGACACTGGTCAATCAAATCGGCCAACAGGGTTGCGAGGCCTTGTTTATCAATGAATTTTCGGGTATTCTGGAACACTTAAAGAACAATGTCAAAACCGGCGATTTGGTTGTCACCATGGGCGCCGGAACGATTTGGAAGGTCGCAGATGAATATATTCAGTGGTTTAGAGACAATCGTTAAAGAAAACTGCCCGCTGGGCGCGCATACTTGGTACGGATTGGGCGGAGCGGCAAACTATTTTATTCAGCCGAAAACGACCGAACAACTTAAAACCGTTGTCCTGCGGTGTCGTGAGAATCAGGTTTCCATACGATTACTGGGATTCGGTTCCAACCTGCTGGTCAGTGATGAGGGTGTACGCGGTGCGGTCATCAAACTGGACTCCGAGGAGTTCTGCAGCTTTGAGTTTAAGGACACTACCCTGCTGGTCGGAGCGGGCGCCAACTTGAACAAGCTGGTTCTGGACTCAGTCCGCAAAGGGCTCAGCGGACTGGAGGCACTAACCGGAATCCCCGGATCGGTCGGCGGTGCAGTACGAATGAACGCCGGCGGCCGTTTGGGCGATATTGGTTCGTCCATTAAAAGCATCACGGTCATGGACAAAGAAGGCAATATCTTCGAGAAAGAAAAACCGGAGTTGGTCTTCGATTACCGCTGGGCCAATGTAACCGCCCCAGTCATCCTGAAAGCAACGATGGAACTGAGCGAATCGGAGCCGGATACGGTACTCAAAACGGTTAAAGAGGTGTGGATCTACAAGAAAAACTCTCAGCCGCTGAATACGAAAAGTGCCGGCTGTATCTTTAAGAATCCTCGCGGAATGAGCGCTGGCGCTCTGATCGATCGGGCAGGCCTGAAAGGAACGCAACTGGGCGGTGCGGTGGTTAGCGAAAAACACGCCAACTTTATTACCGCCGAAAAGGGGTGCAGCAGCACGGATGTCAAAAAACTGATCGAGCAGATTCAAACCAAAGTGAAAGGTGCCCTCGGTATCGAGCTGGAAACCGAAATCGAAATTTGGTAAGTCGTTCGTAGCTTAGTAAAGAAACCGCGAATGAACACCAATAAACTCAGGGCGGTCGAACCGCAGCCAAATTTTTGACACTGATTAACGCAGATTGACACTGATTTTTTAAACAGAATAACAGGATTTACAAAATAGTTGTCCGTTCTCACTTTTCTGCATAACCGATTGTTAAATAAAGAATTACAGCATTGCAATAAAAAAACGACGCACAAAAAACAAGGAAATACAAGATTGTATTACGAATTATTTATCAGAGAATACAACCCATAGATAAACCCTAAATGTATGGTACACTCAATATTTAGTGTCTATTCACGGTTCTCTCTGGTGTAAGCGGCTACTGGGAATGCAAAAAGATATTTCACAATTGAAAATTGCTGTCTTAGCTGGTGGAATCGGCAGTGAACGGGAGATAAGTCAACAAAGCGGGCAGACCATCTACAACGCCCTGCTTGGAGACGGGGCCGATGTTGTTTTGTCAGATATTACGCCAGACGATATGGAAATTCTGGACGATGGGTCCATCGATATTTTTTTTCTGGCCCTGCACGGTCAGTTCGGAGAGGACGGCCAACTCCAGAAGATATTGGAAGATAAAAAGCTCTGTTTTACAGGCACCGACTCTAAGGCCAGTCAAATGGCGTTCGATAAACTACTCAGCAAGCAGACCTTTTTTCATGCCCACCTGCCAATCGCAAAACATTTAATCGTTCAGACCGAAGATACGCTGTCCGATCTGGCCGGTCATCTGAAAAAACTCGCCTCAAAATTCGTCATCAAGCCCCTTAAGCAAGGCAGCAGCGTCGGCATTGTGATCACCGATGACACTGAGACCGCCACGGCCAAGGCAATTGAATGTTTTAACACTTATGGCGACTGCATGGTCGAAGAGTTCGTCAATGGACGCGAGGTAACAGTGGGTATCGTCAACGGTAAGGCCCTGCCGATTATTGAAATTCGCAGCCAAGCCGGGTTCTACGATTATAACGCCAAGTATGTTGACGACGCGACCGAGTACCTGTTCAACACAATCGAAGATGCCGTACTCGCCGCAACGATACAGACCATAGCCCTGACCTGCTTTCATGAACTGGGCTGTCGACACTTGGCCCGTGTGGATTTCATCTTAACAGACGACAACATCCCCTATATACTGGAGATCAACACACTGCCGGGCTTTACAAGCCATTCACTGCTACCGATGGCGGCGGCGAAAGCCGGCGTTGAGATACCCGCCTTGTGTCGGCAAATTGCCGAAGCAGCGTGGAGTGACTTTCAATCTGAGATCTGAGATACAGTAATATGGCACGAAAAAAGAAAACAAAAAAAACCGGCCTGCAAAGCTTCTTCTCAAAAAAGAAGAAGAAACGCTCGAGTCGCAAAAATTCCGCTTCGTTTGTCAGCGGCTTAAAGATTGCGATGTCGATCATGTTCTTAACCATTCTAATCGCCGGCGGCGCCATCGGCCTGATCTATATGGATCGCTATGTCAAAAACCCCGCGAAAGGGGGAACGGGGAACAAATCATCGAAAATAAAAGATGGGTCGCTGAAGCTGATCGACCCCCCTATCTGGCTGAACCAGGAATGGGTGGATAAACTCATCGCAACCACCGGCGGTAAACGGTTTCCGCTGAATGAGACATCCGCCAAAAATGTGGTCGATCGGCTGAGAACTTTATCCTGGCTAAAAAATGTACAGGTGCAAACGACGCCCGAATACCTGACGGTCAAAGCCGACTACCGAAGACCGATCGGACTGGTCCGATTAGGCCGCGGTCGAAAGATCTGTCTTGATATTGATATGACTGTGCTGGATTACATCCCGGTTACAACCATCCCTGTCATCGAAATTAAAGGGCTGGCTTCGGCCAAAGTACCCAAGCCCGGGCAGAAGTGGTTAGCGGAGGATGCCGCCGCTGCCGTCGAGTTGCTGAATTGGCTGTACACAATGGATCTGCACTTTCAGCAGGAAAAAGAGCAAGGCCGCAACGATACTGTGTCTCTGCTGGAAAAGAAGATCCCGGGAAAACCCCTGCTGGATGAAATCGAAAGCATTGATGTATCCAACTTCACCACACGCAAAAGCCGCTCGGCATCGAATATTGTCCTCAATGTTACCGACGGAACAAAAATCTATTGGGGAGCGGCCTGGAATCAGGCGAATATCTATTTCGAGGCCGACGAAAAAGATAAACTCGCCCGGTTATACCAGTTCTTTATGGACCACCATAACACCCTCACAGGGACGGCTAAGTATATCGAGCTGCGATGGCTGGAAGACAGCATTCCAAGGCCACGGTAATTATGAATTGTGAATTGCGAATTGACCGTTTGTCCGCAGCATTTCAAAACCGGCTTTCAGATAGACATACTGATAGGAGATCGGGTATTTATTGCATACGACCTTGAACTTGCCCATGGCCTGTTCACAAATCGCATTTTCTTTTTCCGAATCCCCCTTACAGGAGAAAATCCTGCATCCGGAAAAACGATAGGGGTACACGGTACATTTGCCGTTAATGCAATAGGGGCAAACACCGGCAGAGATCCCCTTGACCTCTGGCCCGACAGCATGCTGAAAATATATCAATTCCGGTGTCGTCACATACAACCGGTGTCCGAATGATTCAAAATCACAGCACTCCCCACATGCACGACAGGATGGATCCAGTATTTTGACCTGCTGATCAACCCAGCGATAAATCGCATCAACTTCGGCTATGATTTTAGAGCGCTCGTTCATTTTCACTTTATGAGTCCACCGTTTTTTTTAGCCGAGATTTACAGGATTATAATTAGCCACGAAAAACACGAAAGGCACTAAAATAATTAAAAACTGATAACACTGATAACTTTGAATTAATGCGGGCGAGACGCCCGCGTTCCCAGTGTTAATCCGCGTTTCGTTCCCACCATTGCTTTTGGTTCTTGATCGCTTCGATCTCCTCAAAAGAGTAGAACTTCCCGCGATTGATACCCGGGCAACGAACCGCCGCCATATTCCACTGGTCGGGCGTATGCAGGTTAAATGACCAGAACGGCCAGGTGCGGCACTGATTGGGACGGACCGAATAGATCACGCAGCCGCGACAGCCGTCGGTTTCACCTGTCAGAAAGATGCAGTCTTTCGTTGTGCGGTTTTCCTTGATGCTATGTTTAAGACCGATGCGTTTAAGGTGTTTCTTTTTGACCTCTTCGACCGTCACTCCCAAGTGCTTGGCCAAAAACTCGACCTCTTTTTTGACGATCCAGATATAGCCCTCTTCCGGCCCGGCACAGCAATCGCCGCAGCCAACACACTCAAAATGCAACCCTTCTCGATACCATTTATTGTCAGTCTTCAGTTTTTAGTCCTCAGTCTTCAGTTCGTAGTTTATTCGACCCCTATTCAGAGTCGCAGATTATTTTGGGTCATTATCCCCGGGTTTCGCTTCGCTACACCCGGGGTTACTACTATTTAAGCCCTGCGGGCTTTTGACGAATTTTTCTGTTTTTATCAAAATGGGTTCGTTTGGTAAAATGGTACTTATCCATAGGATTTCACGGATTTTTAAAACTTAAAGTCTCGCATTCTCGTACCCGTATTTTTGACATAATGGTTGGTTTCTTGAGTTACCGGACCGATTTTATGTTCCTTTCATAGCGTTATTTATCCAATAGTGCAAGCATTTTCAGCGTCCCCTTTTTTACCGAAAAAACAAAAGATACAAAATGTCGTCTTGAATTCAAATAAGATATCAAAGAACATCGAAATGGGTTCGTTTGGAAATTTTAACTCAGCTTGTCTTTCGAATCCTGAACATCGATGACTTCGCATCAGTTACTCTTGCAGCGGCGGCGATGACTTTTTTTGCATACGCATCCTGCTGCTGGTGGCGGGTGTCCTGCAAGTGTACCAGAAGGTCGCTCTCCATTTGGTCCACACGCTGAAACTTCCATAACGCCGCGGTAATCTGGGCGGTCAGCCGGGATTCAAGAATACCGACGGGGGCCAGCTCCTGGAATAACTGATTGCGGAACTGGTCGAATTCGGCGGGGTCCTCGCCGGGGATGACCGTGTTCTCTGCACGGAGGCCGTGACGGATCGCATTCTGCGATGAAACGCCCTTGCCGATGGCCAACCGGGGGCCGGTGGATTGTAACGCGTTTTGACGGTTTGCCATTAATTGTTTTTCGGATACAGCCATGATCAGTCCCCCTTGGATTAGGATAAAATAAAATTCAATTTCAAAATCTGCGTGGGCACAGCCCACCCTACATTGCTATGGCGGAACAAGCGGCCCACCCTAATTTCTGGTGCTACCAACTCAGGCAGGATGCCTGAGCTACCTTAACAACACCATACAAATTAACAGAATTGAAAGTACCGTGCAACCGGAAAAATTTGGCCTAAAAATGACGCGGCTACACCTGGCACAGCACAAGACACAATAAGACTGATTGGCACTGATTGGCACTGGAAAAAAAATTTGAAATTTTTATTTTTGTTTTCTTTCGCCAAGTGAATTAAGAAATGAAACCGCAGATTACGCCGATTTCACAGATTTTGTTTGCCACAGAGGAAAAGAATTAAGAATTAAGAATGGAGAATTTAGAATTAAGAAAAAGTTGAAAAAGTATACAGGTATGCAGGTATGTAAGTATGTAAGTATGTATACGAAAAAACAGCCATCAGGAATCAGAAAATAGAATCCGCGTGGATACCGAGGTCAAAACACAACTTCTTTCGCCCCTTCGGGGCTTTGGAGTGTGGGTATGTCCTTTCCGGGGGCTTACGCCGCCCGGCTAATATATCGCCACCCCTTCGGGGTTTGCTGGGGTGGGGCGGGGTCGATACCCCGTGTTTCGCTTTGCTGGGCCCGGGGCTACCGTTGTTTAAGCCCTTCGGGCTATTGTGGAAAATGACAAAATCACGAGGGCGCAAGGGCCCCCGATGATAACGCCGGCGTTTCTCGCAAATGCAATCGGGCTCACTTGCGCCGCCGCGCTTTTGCGCAGGCAGGACGAATCGCGTTCCAAAAACAAAATACGCCAGAAATGAAAAATTTTCGCGTCTAATCCTTACAGACACCCGCTCCATGACTGTCGCGGCTCTGACTTTTTGAGCGACTGTACTGCCACCCCTTCGGGGTTTGCTGAACTTTTTCCTGTTGCCTAATTTCCACCATCTAATTACAATGAAGCTGATTGTTAAATGAACAGATCCCTCCGCTACGGTCGGGATGACATTTTGAGAGGTAATTTAGATTATGATATTTTCTGAATTTGTGGGTCCGGAGAGGCCGTTGAGCTGGTCGCTTCAGTTCTGGCCGGTGCTGGTGTGTTCGTTTATCGTCGCGCTGGCGGCAACCTGGCTGTGCAAAAAGATCGCGCTGAAGCTGGGGATCGTGGACACGCCGGATAATCTCGTCAAGACACATAAGGAACCGGTCGCCTATCTGGGCGGGATTGGGATCCTGGCCGGGCTGACCGTAGGAATCTTAGGCGGAATCGTGCTGCTGAAGGATACGCCAGCGTTTGACAAGAGCTTAAAATGGCTGCTGGGGATACTCGCCGGCGGCGGGATCGCCTGTTTTGTGGGCTTGGTCGATGACCTGATGGACATCAAACCGTGGCAGAAGTTTTCCGGCCAGATTGTCGCGGCCATCGCCCTGCTGGTGGTGGGCATCTATCCGGGACTGCACCATTGGACCGGTTATTTCGGCTGGGATATGTCGCCGACTGTTGAGATGGCATTGGGCATCCCGATCGTTATCTTTTTTGTGCTCGGCTCCACGAACTCACTAAATCTGCTGGACGGGTTGGATGGGTTGTGCGGCGGCGTAACCGCCGTGATCACGGTCGCGTTTTTGCTGCTGTCGATCCATCGGGCCACCTGGGGATTTAGCGAAACCGGCGACCCGGTGCGGATCATCGTGTGCCTGGGGCTGGTGGGAGGGGTGCTGGGCTTTTTGCCGTTTAACCGGCATCCAGCCAAGATCTTTATGGGGGATGCGGGGAGTATGCTGCTGGGGTTTATGATGGCGGCAATGATGATGCTGTTCGCCGAGCAGATCCCGCGGTGGTGGATGGCGTCGATCATTATCTTCGGCTTGCCAATCCTGGATACGGCCACGGCTCTGGTGCGGCGGTTTATCCATAAAAAGCCGCTGTTTGTCTCGGATCGCGGACATATCTATGACCAAATGATCGACCGGGGGATCCCACTCAAAAAGACCGTCGCGATCAGCTACGGCCTGGCGGGGTTGTATGCGTTTGCCGGACTGGCGATGAGCCAGGTGCGGACATGGTATGCGGTGGTCGCCTATGTGGCAGTTTTTGCTGTTTCAGCGGTGGTGATATGGAAGAAGGGATTTTTGAAATATGATAAATAGGGAAAGAGTTAACCATGAAGACACTGAAGAACATGAAGAAAAAAGAAAAGAAAAACAGAGTGTCCACAGATTTCACGGATTAACACAGATTTTAAGACTAAGAAAAAGATGAAAAAAAATCAGACGGGATTTACAGGATCTTAAAAATAAAGACAAGAGGCAGTGGGCAGAAGGCATAAAAAACTCAACACTTAAAACTAAGAACTAAAAACTACTCGCTCTGGCCAAAGTGATCGGTTTCCACCACATAGACATTGCTGACGATGCCGTGGTTTTCGATCTGAGCGGTGACCTTGAAGCCGGTTTTTTGATATAGTGTATTCGCCGGTTCATTAAAGTCGGCCACCAGTACTTTAACCTTCAGGA
>JAGGWF010000237.1 GCA_021157685.1 Planctomycetota bacterium
ACAAATTTATTAAATGCCCGGGGACTTGTTACCATGATCTTCCAATCCAGCGGTTGATATCCCTGGCGGACTTCTTTAGCGTAATACTCCTTCATCCGCAGTTCGACCTGCCTGTCCGTGCTGTCCCAAACTTGTTCCATCGCCCACAATAAACGCCCACCACTGCGGACGTCCACCATCTTCAGATGCAGTGCCATCAGCAGGTGGGGATAGGATCGATACCGTCTGATTGTCCCAAATACGACGGCATCAACATTCAGTTCCTCCCCAATCAATTCCAACTCTTCATCTGAGCAGGTCGCGATTTCATCCAGATTCAGACGCGACCAAAGCGGATCCGTGTGGTTGATGGTACGAATGTTGAATAGATGTTTTTTATCGAGACCATTCGCCATCGCCTGTGTCAACTGACCGGCTAATTCAAGCCGGGCCGATTGGGCTGATTGATTTTTCAATTCAAGCAAAACAACCCTGTCCACGGCATTAAACTTTCCGCTCTTGTCAAGATAGTAGTGTCCATACGGCGTCTGTGCCTTTGGCTGAACGACATTACAGCCGGTCCACAAAAAAACTCCGGCGCACATGATACCCCATCGCAATACTTTCATCTTGACTCCCTTGAATCAGAGGAATCCTCTTCGGGGACATCCGGCATCTCCATCGGCTCCGCTCCGAGCACACGAAGAATCTTCCCCAACGCCTCCAACTGGGCCTGCTGGGCCTGGCGAATCTCCTGACGAAAACCAAGGACATCCGATTTCCACTTATTCAGTTCAAGGTGCATCTGTCCAAGAAAATCGTTGGCCTCTGCCATGTCTTTTTTTGTTTGCTCCATCTCACTTTTCAGCATCTCAATTTGCTGTTTAAGCTGACTGTTTTTGAGTGTCAATTCGCTGTTAGTCTCGCGCAAAGCATTTGTCTTAACGGACAACTCCTCATACGACCGGGCCAACTCAACGGGGTCCTGAACCGAATCGTCAGCATCCTGCATGGTCGAGTCAAACCGTTTCTGCATTTTTTCAGGTGTCTGATCGATGACCCTCATCGATTCGTCGGGGGTCTTTTCGGCGGGTTCAGCCGCCGGTCTGTCAATGGTGCGTTCATTCGGAAACCCACATCCACCCAAAAACAGACTTCCGACAAATAGTGTTACAAGTATTAAACATCTCATCTTTTAATTCCTCAAAGGGTTTAAGCGGTTCCATAATTGCATTGTATGCGACTTTTACAACCACATGAACAGGTTAGCTCAAGAATCGCATGACTGTCATTGCTCTCGATAATCCGGACCTGCTGAGTCGCGCCACCGTTCGCACCAACGGTTCCAGAAGATGCCACCCTCCCGGCAGCGGGCTCAATGTGAGCGATTCCATTTATTTCCATCTCATCGGATTTCATAACTCTGGCACATTTCGGCAACATTTAGAAACTCCATAGTCTATGCACAAAAATCAACATGTTCATTAGTATCGTCCGCCTGATGATGCTCAACGCTTTCCTGCTCAAGCTGTTCATCAATCGTCGGACGGTGACGGCGTTTTTCTTTTTTCGATTGCGAATCCTTTTTTTTCCGGGATACCTGAGGCATAATCGAAGCAGACTGTTCAACCTGCACGAGAACATTTGGTTTCTCAACAGAATATTCCGGCGAAACGGACATTATTTCACAAGCGTCTTATTTCTTTTCGTTCCATAGTTTCAATTGCATCGACATTTTGAACAAAGCGGCCGCGTGCAATTGACTGACACGCGCTTCGGTTACTTCCAACACTTCGGCGGCCTGGCTCATGGTCAATTCCTGGTGATAATACAGCATAATGACCCGGCGTTGTTTTTCCGGTAAATTCGCGATGGCTTCAGCCAGATGTTGTTTCAGTTCTCCCCGCTCGATTCCAGAGTCTGGCTGTTCTGAATCGACGGCCAGAAACTGTTCAAAGTTCGACCCTTCAGAATCCATTCCATTGAGCGAAAGAAAGTGGCCGGCACGGGCCGTCTCAAAAATCCGGTACAGCTTTTCCTGGTCGATTCCCATTTCATCGGCCAATTCCTGCTCGGTTGGGAGGACTCCGTTCTTGTGAAGCATCTCTTCTGACAGAATTCGGGCCTGGCCCAATAATTTCTTCACACGCGGGGGCGTAAATGACCAGCCGCGAAACTCATCAATGACAGCACCCCGAACACGAATATAGGCATAGGTCTTGAACTCAGCATCTTTGGTGGGGTCAAAATTCATAGCCGCTTTGATCAACCCAATTGTTCCCGCTGAAACCAGATCTTCTTTTGACAGCGGCGGCTGAAGATAGCTGACCACCTGATTGACGATACGATAGACCAGCGGAATATATTGCAGGACAATCTCGTCCCGCCTCTGTTGGCTCATTTGGGAATGATAGGCCTTCACCGCCTGACCGGTCAGATAGCCCTTGTCGGAAAACTGCTCCGCATACTGCTCTTCCTGCGGTGGCATTTCCTGCTCGACCGCAGGGGGCTGTTCAATTTGTTGTTCGTAATCTGACATATACTGTGACTATCCCTGATTCCTGTCTTGGCATCGTTTGATCTGTGCATCTACTAACGCGGAGATCAGTACTCGTATCACAAGTTGTCCCGCTGTTCGCACGAGAATATAGGCCGCACAAGCACCCAACAAAGCGCGGGACGAACAGGTCCCGGGCGAAAGACCGCAGCCCCATCCGACAGCCGCCATCACAAAGAACAACAGCACGGCCGCCCGAATTGCAATCTGTTTTATTGTTTTCTGAAACACTGTTTACCGCTTCCTTTAAACCGTTTGCATTTGCATTAAATTGTCAACCGCTTCGGCGGTATTCGGTAAGGTAACCGTTTCGATGGGTTCAATGTTAACGCCCGGAGCAAACTCATCATAGGCAACCACAGGCAACTGATGAATCGAACGCGACAAAAGCTCCTTGAGACCGGGCCGGACGCGGGCATCGCAAAGCAACGCGACACGCTCGGTTCCCTTTTCCATCACCGCTTGCCATGCTTCGGAGACTTGCTGACGAAGCGAACCGGCAACCTCCGGCCCAATCGCCAGTTGAATGGTATCACCGGTTTGATTGACGGCATTAATCAGTGTATGCTCCAGGCCCGGCTCCAGCGTAATGACATATAGATTACCATCCGGCGACATCTGCTGGGCGGTGATCGCACGAGCCAGTGATTTCCGGGCAAACTCGGTTAGGAGCGAGGCACTTTTCGTTCGCCCGCCATGCTCTCCCATCGCCTCAAGAATTAATGGTAAATCACGAATAGACACGCCCTCTTTAAGCAAATTCTGAAGGACTCGCTGGAGCAGGCCCACCGAGATAATTTCCGGAACCACCTCACCGACTAAGGACGGTTGGGATTTGCGTAACCGTTCCAACAAAGTCTGAACATCCTCTCGTGTCAGCAGTTCGCTGGCATGGCGACTCAAAGTTTCTGAAAGATGCGTCATCAGAACGGACTCCGGATCGATGACTGTATAGCCACTCAATTCAGCGGTTTCTTTATCCGACTCTTGAATCCACAGTGCCGGCAAACCGTAAACCGGTTCCTTTGTCGCAATTCCTTTTACGGGTCGCTGCACAGCACCGGAATCCATCGCAAGATATTTACCCGGCTCAATCGTTCCGGATGCGATGGCATGATCATACAGACGAATTTCATAGGTCGTCGGGTCCAGATTAATGCTGTCCCGCAATCGAACCAACGGAATAATAAAGCCAAATGTCTGCGCAAACTTTTTCCGCAAGGCCCCGATCCGGTCAAAGACGCTGCTCTTCTTGCGCGGATCAACCAGATTAATTAAACGAACGCCTACGAGGATGGATAGAATGTCCACCTGTAACAACTCTTCAACTGAGGCCTCTTCGTTCGTGTCGGCCTCAGAGCTTTGAGATTCAGTTTCTGATGAAGTGCCCGGTGTGTCTTTTTTTCGTGTCATAGAATAGCCCAGCACTCCGCAAGCACCGCCCAATAGGAGGAACGGAATTTTCGGGAAGCCCGGCACCAGTGCAAAGGCCGAAATCACAAATGCCGCAATCATAAGCGGCTGACTTCGTTTGAACATCTGCTGCGTCATATCCGTACCCAGCGAATGGTCCGACCGGATTTTACTCACCAGAAAACCGCTACTGATGGCGATAATAATCGAAGGAATCTGGCTTACCAAACCATCACCAATGGATAGAATGGCATACTGCCGGGCTGCATCGCCGATACTTAAACCGCGTGTGTATCCGATCAATATCCCACCCACTAAGTTGACGGCTGTAATAATCAGACCGGCCTTGGCATCCCCAGAGATAAACTTGCTGGCACCATCCATCGCACCATAAAATTCGCTTTCTCGAACGATGTTATCGCGGCGGGACTTGGCCTCTTTTTCGCTGACGATTCCGGCATTTAAGTCCGCGTCAATAGCCATCTGCTTACCGGGCATCGCATCCAGAACAAAACGGGCGGACACCTCACTGATACGACCGGCACCCTTTGTGATCACAATAAACTGAATCACAACCAGGATCACGAACATCACCAACCCCACAATCAAACTGTTACCGGTCACCAGCCCGCCAAATGTATTAATGATGGCACCGGCGTTGCCATTGAGTAAAATCAGTCGTGTGGAGGCGACATTTAATGAAAGACGGAATAATGTTGTAATCAGCAACAGTGACGGGAATGTGGACAACTCCAACGGCTCATTGGTTCCCAGAACGATGATTAAGACGGCAATCGCCAAAGAAATACTGCATGCGATTCCAATATCCAGCAGAAAGGTCGGCAGCGGGATCAGTAAGGTCGCTAAAATAGCCACCAGCCCGGCCGCAAAGATAATATTGCTGTTACCGGCGATGCGTTCGGCGATCGTTCCAGAAGCTATTTTTTTTTGTGCCGCAATACTCATTCACTCAAACTTTCAATTATATATTTAGACGCTGACCGCCTCTTGGGCTGCATTGATATCCTGAACCGATTCGGACCCGACCACCTCGCGAATGCGGATGCCGTAATTATCATTGACAACAACAATGTCCCCGGTTGCCAACCGAATATCCTGGACAAACAAGTCTGCCGGTTGGCCAACTAACCTGTCCAATTCCAATACCGAATCAGGCCCTAATTGCAGCAGCCGCTTAAAGGGCACTTCCGCTTTACCAATGATGACGGTAATCAGCATCTGGATATCCATCAGAATGTTCAGGTTCTCGCCGGAATCAGCACCCGTATCGGTTGCCTCGCTGAATTCTGCCGATTGTGCCTGCATCTTATCAGATGTCTGCTCATCTGTTTGTTCGTCTGTTTGTACCTGTTCAGCATCTGCCATCTGTAACCTCTTTCATTCTATTATCAGTAACTAACAATCCACACTTGGCTCGGTCAGGACAATCGCTCCGCGCCCTTCCGATTGTGCCGGCCATGCCTTAAAACATTCTTGTCCATTGACTTGTACATTCACCGGTGTGGTCACGGCATGATCCAGCAGAATAAAATCGCCTTTTTCCAATGTTATAATATCCTGAAACGCCATCATCGACGAATTGAGCCAAACAGAGGCCTCGATCGTAACATCGCTCAGACATTCAATAACTTGTTCAGACATTTTTTGTTTCTGTTCGGTGCTTATCTGAACCATTGGGACTCCCGCAACCGAATCCACCACGCTGTCCAACAGGTACAACGATAATTCCAACAGTGTTTCCGCGTTGCCGGCCTGAAATGACACCCGGAACATATCTTCAAGCTGGCCAAACGGCAATGGCCACCGGCCGTGAACGATCTGTTCTGCTTTCCCAAGAATGATCTCGCCATACGCCGAAAAACCCTCAAGCAGTGAGTCGGTTATCGCAATGACGATGTCCTGAAGAATGGATTCCTCCAGAGCGGACAGTGTGTCTTCTTCGCCGATCCCACTTTCTGGATCCCGCAGCATTTGAGCGATCAACTGTGTACAGGTTTCAAAGGGAAAGCCAACAAAACCCACAAGCCCTTTTCCCTGTATTGAAAGCGGCAGGAAATAATGATTGCTGTTTTCGGCATCCATCTGTTCAGCTAAAGAATACGCATAATGCTCCGTGATGGCGTTGAGTTTGACCTCAAAGGTGTCATCACATAAACCTCGCAGCGCCCGCTGCATGAACCCCGCCAGGGCATTGGCAATATCCGTAACGCGTTCGGTCGCATTGGCATCAAAATGATGCGGGACGGTCCAGGAAACATCGGCACAGTCCGCCGCAGGTGGTTCAGGAGGAACCTGTGAACGCATCCGATTCATCAAATTAAACAGTTTTTTTCGGTCTAAATCCATCGTCTTTTTGTCGCCTTACTGGACGGCAAACTCCTTAAAGAAAATCCTCTCCACAAACGGTTGACCCTTTGGAAACAACAGCTTATTGCATTCTTCGAGGACATCTTTTTTGATCCGGTTTAAGTTTCGTGAACCGCGAACATCCTCTAAGCTAAGTCCCGCGAGATAGGTGGTTAGCCAATCACGCACCATCATTTTTTTTGTTCCCAGAAATTCTCGACCCTTGATTTCATCTAATTTTGAACTCATCTCCAGTGTGATCGTTACACGAACATAACGGGTTACGCCCGGTTCATCCAGATTGGCCAGAACCGGCTCAAACTCTTCGACCCACGGCATTTGATCGGTCTGTTCGGCCAGCATCGCGTCAATCGCATCGTCCTGATTGGCCGCTTCATCGACAGCTTCCAAATCCGTCGGGGCCGTCCCACCGACCAGTTGCGACAAGGCAAAACCGCCCGTGGAACCAGCAAGGGTAATCGCTCCCAGAATCAACCATGTATAAAGGGTAAACCCGCTGCCGGACGAGGGGGTCTGCGGTTCTGTCTGCGACTCGCTCTTCGGTTGCAGTTGTTTTTCTGTCTGTTCCTGCTTTTGCTCTGCCATCGTTGTTTCTTCTTCCTTTGCCATATCTAATTATTTCCAAGTACTTATGCTATCGCAACGAGTTCCTGTTGACGGTATTTTTTCACTTTCTCACGCAGCGTACGGTCACTGATCCCCAAAACCCTTGCGGCCTGTGCCTGATTACCCTCAGCCCGAGTCAGTGTCGCCAAAATGGCTCGTCGTTCAATTTCCTGTAAGGGCGATTGACCCGATTCGGTTTCGGAATCGTTTGCCTGTGGTGTTTGTTTCATTTCTTCAACCAGCCACGGTATCTGCGTGATACACAGGGTTGAACCCTGTCCCAAAATCATCGCGGTTCGCACCATATTTCGTAACTGACGGATATTGCCCGGCCAGTGATAAAGCTCGAACATCCGAAGCATTTGCCGGCTGATGGCGGTAATCGCACGCCCTGCTTCATGTGCAAACTGATTGACAAACCACCAGATCAGATCGAGCAAATCATCCATACGGTCGGCCAGCGAAGGAATTTGAAGCCGGACCGCAGCGAGCCGATAATATAAATCCGCACGGAACCGTCCGGTCTGAACCAGTTGGCGAATGTCCTGATTGGTCGTGCTGATAACCCGAACATTGGCACGAATATGTTCACTTCCACCGACCCGTTCAAAGTGCATCTGTTCCAAAACTCGCAGCAGTTTGGCCTGAAAGGCCGGGGGTGTTTCGGTGATTTCATCCAGCAGAATCGTTCCGCCATTTGCGCGTTCCAGCCGCCCCTGATGGCACAAAATCGCCCCGGTAAACGCACCCTTTTCATGCCCGAACAGTTCACTTTCCAATAGGGATTCGTTCAATGCGGCACAATTAACCTGAACAAACGGCCCATTACAACGACGGCTGTTGTTATGAATCAATTGTGCGATAAGTTCTTTGCCGGTTCCGCTGGGTCCACTAACGAGAACCGGCGCCGCGGTCCGGGCAACCGACCGGGCCATCTGAACCGTTTCCTTGAGTGCAGCACTTGTGCCGATAATCGGATGCATTCTCTGATCGTCCGATTGAACCGTTTCCATCACGCGGGTCGGATGATTGGGCAAGTATGTATCCAGCACCGTATTGATCGCCACCGGCTTCAGCGGTTCGGTGAGAAAATCGACACAGCCAAACCGCATCGCTTTAATCGCTTGTTCGGAAGAATCGGTCGGGCTGATCATCACAATTGGCATCTCCGGATGCGCGTCGCAAATGTGCCGCACGATCTCAAAACCATTCTGCCGACCGGAAATCGCACCAAACTCCGTGCTGAGAAAGATCAAATTCCAATGATGGCGATCCAGCAGCATTTTCGCGGACTTTAGCGTCGTCGCAACGGTTCCGCGCAAATTCCGCTTGGCCAGTATCCCCAAAAGCATACCAACCCGTTTTGAATCTGCAGTCAGAATCAATGCCTGATAAAATGTATTATTGTCTGTTTGTGTCATCGGTTTCATTCTCAACCAAATCCCTGATCTGGTTGAGTTGGCTCCATTCGATCATTTTTAGCTGGCTGTTTGCGGCAGTCGTCCATTTTGAATTTGGAAAGGATTTCATCAACTCATTATAAAGTCGTATCGCTTCATTGAAATCACTGTGGCGGCGGCAATTGGCCTTCTGAAACAAAATCCATTGATGATCCGCGGCACGGTCCTCAGCAAGTTGCTCATCAACCATACAATAGTTTTTGAAAGCCGGTTCATAGTAACCCTGACGATAGAGAACATCCGCCAACTGGAGCGGACTAACAATCTTGTCCAATTTCTCAAGCGTTACGACCAGTTCATTTTCCGGTGCTGGTTTTTTGCTTTCTTCGCTTGTCTGCGCCTCCTCCGGAATCGCTGAGTCCGATGTGGCATCCGCCTGGGTCGGCATGGACTCGTTTGGCTCCTTCGTCGTTGACTTTTGTGGGATTTCCAGCGAACGAAGTTGGTGAACTAAATCGTTTAAAACATCTGTTTGGAGATGATCTTGAGGTTCGGTGACCAACTTTACCTGATCCCACATAAGCTGCTGACGCAGACTGTGATACTCCTGCCCCGTCTGAACCGGTTCCCGACGAAGAAGCTTGTCAGCCATCTCCGTTTTCTGTAAAATGCCGCTTCCAACAGCATCATCCTGTGCCGCCGCACTGCAAAGACCGGCCAGGATTCCTAAGTAAATTGTGGTGATTATCCGAATCTTCATGGTAGCGTATCCTGATCCAAGGCCCCCGCAAAAGCGAGTGCAGCGTTGTCATAATCCGCTTGTTTCATATAAATTTTTCCCAACAGTTCGGAGACCTCTGTGCGAAGGGATTCGTCTTCAATCTGAGTCCGCAGCGTTCCCAAGCACAGCGTTTGGGCCTTATCATACCGCCCCTGTTGATATGCGATCTTTGCCAGTAAATAACCCCCGCGTTGTGTATCGTATCCAAACGGCAAATCATAAATAGCTTCATTTAACTCTTTTTGAGCAACCCGAAGATCATCATTGAGCACATAACATTCGGCCAACTCAAGGACTAATTTCGCACGCAAAGAAGCGTCCGCGATAAACTCAACACGCTGGCGCAGGAGCGTGATGGCCGTTTCCGGAAGATCAATGGCCCGGTATATCTGTGTTTTTGCAACCAATATCCAACAGGAATCTTCCTGATCTAAGTTTTCTTCCGGGATGTTTTCAAGAATTGTAAGCGCCTGTAAATAGTTTTCCTGTCCGCATTCGGCTTGGACCAATTCAAGAACAACCTGCACATATTCATGCCTGTCCAGCAAACTGCCCAGAGCCATCCGAAACGCGGTAGCCGCTTTTTCATATTGTTTCAGTTCAATAAATGATCGCCCCGCCATCAGGTAGGCCGGCCCCAGACGATCATCTGATTTGCCCGGAATTGTCTGAATTGCCTGACTGAACCACTTTACTGCGGCCTGGTAATCCGCAGACTCAAAAGCACATTGCCCAAGCCCCAACAAAGCAGTGCGGCGGGATTCGTCGTTTATATTCAGACGAAATATCTGTTCATAAAACCGCACGGCTTCCGGATAAAGCCCGTTGATCCGCGTCGTTTCAGCCAGATTCAGCAATGCCTCATCGGCCACCATACAATCGGGATACCGAATCAGCAATTCGTTCAAATCCGCCCTGGCGCCAGCATAATCTTTCATCCGGGTCTTGATCGCACCCACATCGAGAAGGGCATACGGAACCAGATCATGGCCCTCAAATCGTGTCGTCAGCAGTTTATAGGAGCCAAGGGCCATCGTCACCTCATCCGTAATCGCATAAAGTCGGCCTAGGCAGAATTGCGCATTTGGCATTCGTGGGTCATTTCGGTACCGCAACAAAAACCGCTGCCACATGGAAATCGCCTCTTTGACCAGAACCTGCTGCAAATCACCGAAATCACGATAGCTCGCCGGATCGTAGATCACTCCCTTTTGGCCATCATATTGCCATATCAGCCCCGCATTCGCCGAAATCACCTCGGCCAGATACAAGCGATCGACAAAGGGAAGATAAACGGTGATGGGTTGAGTGCGTTGCTTTGAAGGTTCACTGCCCCAACTGACCCCAAGGTCCGCCTCTGAAGCAAATCCCCAAAAAAGCTGCTCCAACGGCACATCCCGACAGAGAACGGACCACTGGACGCCTACTTTTCGATTGGGGAAGAAGTCCACTTTGGGCATCAGCGCGGCGTCATCCATCTTCTCCATGCCAACCATGAGCAATTCAGAAAGCTGTGCCTGATCAGCAATCGGCAATGAATACGGCTCCATGGAATTTGACCAGGACGCCCCCGGCAATCCACCGTTTAAATCGTTCATTTTCAGAACCTGACGGGTTAGGGATTCGGCCGCAATGAAATAGCAGTCCGCTTCCATGGTCGCCGGCATCTGTGTTTCAAACGACTTCAAAAGGGCCAGTGTCTGATAGGCCCGATTGCGCGATTCATAGAATTGCTGATGACGGTTCTGAATGAGCGCCAGATGATAACTGGCCATCGCCCGCACAACGAGCGACCGGCTTTGCAGGGCTTCTGTGAAAAACTGTCCCATTAAGGTCTGGTCATCAGTTTTTTGAAGAGACAACGCCATCTGAAGACCCAACCAGTCTCTTAGGCATTGCTGTTTTAACCCCCCACCGGTTATATTTGTTCGGAGTTTATCATACACATAATACGCTTTTTTGTAATCCCCTCGCTGATACAGTAATCGGGCTCTTTGGAGCGAAACCGCTTTGTCCAGGGTCTTTGCGACCTGCGAATCAATAGAGATGGATATCAATGTCTGCACCGCAGCCGGTTCCTGCTGAAGTGAGCCATTGTTTGCAGGCATCAACGGTTTGTGTGACCGCTGATCCGGCTGTGCTGAAACCTGTACGGGACTGACTGTGCCGCCGTGACGACTTATAATCTGGAAGAGGACAAAGCCCGCTAATGCCACGCCAATACCGACTAAGACCATCCGGGAAAAACGAGACTGCCTCTTCGACTTGGCGGCGGCGATAATAATCTGGCGTGTACTCTTGAACAATGACTCATCGCTAGACCTTTGCCCCTGTGAGGATGTCTGTTGGGACACCCCTGCAACGATCTTATCAATAGACATGCCCGAGTGATCCGTCACACCATTCGAGTCCGGTTTACCGGCATTATTCTCTATGTTTTCCGTCATAATCCTGTCGCTTTGTCCAAAATATCCCGCGTGTACGCAAAAGGCGCACTGTATTCGACAGGATTCAAAAGAGCAAAAAATGTGCCACAAGAAGGAAAACGGCTATTTATAGGTCAATACTGCGTGTTTTGTGGGTTTATAATGTCCCGATTCTGTTCGGATGTCAGATTTTCACACATCCGTCATGAATGTCAAAATAGAAAATAAAACCCCCTTAAAGCAGTTGCAGGAATGAAAAAAGCATTTGATAATCACTCATTAGCTAGTGATTGCCTGCCAGCCCTGCTTTAATTCCTCAAGAAGCTTTATTACATCCTGAATCATCGTTGCGTCTTTTTTGAGATTGGCTTCAGAGAGATGATGATGCATGAAATTATACAGCGATCGAAGATTTTGTGCGATCTGCCCACCCTTGTCCATATCCAAAACCGTGTTGAGTTCAAGAATAATATCGTTTGCCTTGGCAATACGGATTCCCTTGGATGCGTAATCGGCCTGCTCCAGATCCACAATGGCTTGCTTTAGAAAATTAATCGCTCCGTCATAAAGCGTAACAATCAGTTGTCCACGATTTTGAGTACAAACGGCTGTTTCCTGATATGCCTTGATTCCATTCATGTCCTGATTCCCCAAAGTGCAGCGGTAGAATACTTCCGCTCATATAAAAAGAAAGCAAACGCCTTCTTGTTCAATCTCAAAAAGTTAACAGAAGACAGTTGCCGCCGTATCGACCGCAACTGTCCTCTGATCATTATGTCATCGGTGTCTTTACTTATCTGAGAAGATTCAGTGCCATCTGCGGCATTGAATTGGCCTGGCCCAGCATCGA
>JAGGWF010000216.1 GCA_021157685.1 Planctomycetota bacterium
CGGATTAAAAGCTTTGAAAAGAGCGGCTATAAAAGTCGCGGATGATGCGAGAAAGAATAATTACAAAATTCCGATATGGAGAAACGGTCGCATTGAACATGTGATTCCTGAAATACTCACCGAACAAGAGCATTGAGGTGGACTGGGAAAGCCGGGCGACTTTTTTTTTGCGCAGGTCGTCTAAAAATCATCTTTGCTATTGTTTTCAAGGCTGTAGCAAGCTTTCATGAGCCCCTCATGCAAACGTTATACAAATAGGGTCGATTCCCAACGAGATAGAGTGAAACTGAGGTAACCACATGAAAATTGTTTTTGTTGAAATCCAGAATTTCCGTAAGCTTAAATCCTGTCGGGTTGAAATAGCTTTACAGGAAACGATTTTTGTTGGGGCGAACAATAGCGGCAAGACATCCGCTATGGACGCGATGATTCTGTTTCTCAAAAAGAGCCGCCGTAAAAATATCGCAACGACGGATTTTACATTGTCAAACTGGTCATATATCAACCAAATCGGCATTCAATGGATCAGTGATGATGATGACAATATGCCCGACCTCACGCTCGAACAATGTTTGCCGTATTTACCGACTATTGACATCTGGCTTGATGTCAATGATGCGGATATCCATCATGTTATCCATCTGCTTCCAACATTTGACTGGAAACCAGATCAGAAGCTCGCTGTGCGGCTTGTATTTGCTCCTAAGGATATTGAGAGGCTGTACAAAGAATTTCACGATACCTATCAATCAGCTCGCGATACCGAACAAACTACCTCACCAAAAGGTAAACGCAAGTTATCCTTATGGCCGGAATCGATGCGGGATTTTCTGGACAGGGAGCTTCGACATTTTGAAGTTAAGGCGTATATCTTAGACTCTGCTCAATGCAAAGAACCAACCAATGGCAAAGCCAGGCCCCAGCCGCTTCCTGCTGATAGTGAACCTTTGGGCAAGGAGCCTTTCGAAGGCCTCTTTAAGATCGACGTTATCAGTGCCCAACGGGGATTTTCTGATCCGAAAACGGAAGATGAATCAAACAGCGGCTTTGCGAGTTTATCCACTCAGCTACGACAATATTTTACCAAGCATTTAAACCCGTCAGATTCTCCAGACGCCAGTGACATTGATGCCCTACAGGCTATTGAAGAAGCAAGGACGATATTCGACGACAAATTAAAAACAAGTTTCGAGCCTGCGATAGGTGAGCTTGAAGGACTAAACTATCCGGGGTTCAGCGACCCGGAAATCTCTCTAACGAGCAAGATTAACGCCATTGATAGCTTAGACCACAAAATCGCCGTTCAGTTTAATGTGTCGCCGGAACGTAACGACAGTCCTCTCTTATCGCTACCGGAACAGTATAACGGATTGGGCTACCAAAATCTCATATCTATGATATTCAGCCTGCTTCGGTTCAGGGATGAGTGGATGCGCGTTGGCAAAGCGGCAAAGAGACAAAGCAGCGACGACACTATCATCGAGCCGCTTCACATTGTCCTCATCGAAGAGCCGGAAGCTCACCTGCACGCTCAGGTTCAGCAGGTATTCATCAAGAAAGCCTATCAGGTATTACGCAGTCACGAAAAACTGAAGGGCAACCAACTCAACACACAGATGATCGTCAGCACCCATTCATCGCATATTGCTCACGAGTTGGATTTTACCTGTTTGCGATACTTTCGGCGTGAGCCCGCAACTCAAAAGGGAGAAATACCTTTTGCGACAGTTGTGAATCTATCTAAAACATTCGGCGAGGGTACAAAAACATCCAAATTCGCCACACGCTACATCAAGTCAACTCATTGCGAACTGTTCTTTGCCGATGCAGCCATTCTGGTTGAAGGCTCAGCGGAACGAATGCTTGTCCCGCATTTTATACGGTATAATTTCCCCAAACTGGATCAAAGCTATATCTCCCTGCTGGAAATTGGCGGCAGCCATGCGCACCGACTGAGGCCACTGCTTGAAACACTGGGACTTCTTTCACTTGTAATCACGGATTTGGATTCGATTGGCGAGACTATCACTGCAAAAGTCTTTCCTGAGCGTGACAAGAAGTATCGAACTGGCAACACAACACTCAAAGAATGGGTTTCCAAGAAGGACGCGTTGGATGTACTTCTGGATTGCAAAGACGATGATAAACAGTCGGAAAAACAACAGGTTAGGGTAGCCTATCAATGCCCGATAAAACTTAAATACAAAGATGACTTAGATGAAGAAGAAGCCATTCCATACACATTCGAAGATTCGTTGGCTTTTACCAATTTGAAGTTGTTCCGAGATTATAAAAACCCCAAGGGCTTACTCAAAAAACTCACAGAAGCTCTTGGCAAAGACACATTGCCTGAAGCCAGCAAAGAGATGTACGAAAACTTGGGGACAGGAAGCAAAGCCGAGATGGCTTTGGAATTACTGTACCTGACTGAACCCAAAAAGCTGGAGCCACCGATTTATATTTCTGATGGCCTTAAATGGCTTGAGGTCAAACTATCCGAAAAGAAACTGGATATCCTGGCGATCACACCGAAGGAGGCGAAGGATGACTGATTCTGGCGCCCAAACAAATGAACTTAGCACTGTGATGGCTAACTGCCTCAACCTGGAAAATCCCAAGAGCTTTTTCCTGTTTGCCGGTGCTGGTTCTGGTAAGACACGCGCCCTAGTTGAAGCAATGAAGATGTTCTGCCAGAAATACGGTCAGGAGTTCCGCCTCTCCGCTCGCAAGGTTGCCGTCATTACATACACGAATGCCGCATGTGACGAGATCAAACATCGAATTGATTACGATTCCATTTTTGCGGTATCCACAATCCATAGCATTGCATGGGAATTGATCCAGACATATCACAAAGATATCCGCGAGTGGCTAAGCCATAATTTAGAAATGAAGATCAATGATCTCCAAGAGAAGCAACAAAAAGGCAGAGCCGGTAAGGCCTCTGCTGACCGCGCGGTGCAAATTAAGTCGAAACAAAAAAGGCTGGATCGTCTCACTACGATCAAATACTTTACCTATAATCCGAATGGTGAAAATATCGGTAAAAACTCGCTGAACCATACTGAAGTAATAGGTATAGCTGCTGAGTTTTTGACAGATAGGCTGTTAATGCAGAGAATTTTGGTCCGCAAGTATCCAGTCTTGCTAATTGATGAAAGTCAAGACACCCAGAAAGATTTGATCGATGCTTTCTTTGCAGTTCAGAGCGCACATTCAGAAGAATTTTGCCTTGCTCTCTTTGGGGATACAATGCAGAGAATCTATTCAGATGGGAAGACCGGCTTAGAAAAAGCCGTTCCCGATGAATGGGCAAAACCTGCCATAGTTATAAATCACAGATGCCCGAAACGTATCGTAAAGTTCATTAACAAGATTAGATCGAGCGCAGATGGCCACATCCAAAAACCAGCAGATGATGCTCCAGAGGGATTTGTACGACTATTTCTTGTTCAAGATGGTGATGGTATCAACAAGACAAGTGTCGAAGCAGAAATCGCCAAAAAGATGGTTGAAATCGCTTCTGACGATCAGTGGTCGGGAGATAGTCAAGAGATAAAAACATTCACGCTTGAGCATCACATGGCTGCAAGGCGAGGTGGGTTTAATGAATTTTTCGAGCCGCTCTATCAAATATCAAAATTCAAAACTGGATTGCTTGACGGAACTCTAAGCGGGATTCCGTTTTTTTCGCAGCAGATTCTTTCCTTGGTGCAATCGTTGCGATCTCAGAATAGTTTTGCGGTGGCACGAATAGTTAAGAAACACTCCCCGCTTGTATCCGCTAACACACTGAAAACACGCGAATTTTCATTGGATGAAATACGCAAAGCGGATAATGCTGTGAAGTCGCTGTTTTCCTTATGGGACGGGGACTCCGATCCCGCGTTGATTGATTTACTGAAAGCGGTTGCAGCCAGTGGCCTATTTGCAATTCCTGATGTGTTTGTACCAATAGTGTTACGTGTGAATTCAGCTGACGATGAGAGCGAGTCTGAAGATTTCGCCGAAACAACTGACAATAATCCAGCAATTGATGCTTGGGACAATGCACTTTCTGCTTCATTTAGCCAGCTGAAATCCTATGTGCAGTATATTTCTGACAAATCTCCATTCGGCACCCATCAAGGAATAAAGGGACTACAGTTTCCTCGTGTAATGGTGATCTTGGACGACAACGAAGCCCGTGGATTCATGTTTAGCTATGACAAACTATTCGGTGCGAAAGACCCCACATCAACTGATCAGAAAAATGCGCGGGAAGGCCGAGAAACATCCATCGACAGAACTCGACGGCTGTTTTATGTCACATGCAGCCGCGCTTAAAGCAGTTTAGCCGTTGTGGTATACACAAATGAAAAAGAGCAGATTAGAGGCCATTTGCAAACACTCAATTGGTTTGACGAGGGTGAAATCATAGATATATGAGAAGATTGAGTGCCCAAACGTAAATTGTATAACAAAAAAATGCACCTGATTTTATTCCGCTGCGCTCCATAAAAGCAGGTGATTTTGCCGTTCCAGGCGGCTACGCCGCCTGGAATCGCGGTGCTGACTTCGTCCAGCTCCTTGCCCCGGCGCTTGCGCCGGAACAAGGATCTGAACCGGATATCGTGAACCGCACAATCAAGCTACGCTTGCTTGTGCGGCCCCCGGTGCCGGTCGGCACCGCGATTCGGCGGTAAAAAAACAACGATGAACAAAGTGAATAATCGAAGATGTAAATTGGGTCAAATATTTAACCTTAACATGACAATTCACTAAGGGTGCATCCAATGCCAAAGATAAAGATTTGACCCTACTTGCCACTGGGACTTGCTCGACATACCACAACAAAGTTACTTATCAAATTCATAACGTCCCGCTTGTCCTGTCCTTGGCCATATGTGCGAAACCCATTAAAATTTTAATAGGAGATAAAATGTCTGTATGTGGA
>JAGGWF010000194.1 GCA_021157685.1 Planctomycetota bacterium
AAAAACAAAAACCGCGAACTTATATTCGTCATATTTTTTTAACCGCCGGGGCTATTGAAGAAAGCGACGCCTTCAGGAAAAACCTTAGCAAAATGGGTTCGTTTGGTCAAACGGCACTCAGTGCTCCGATTTCACCGATTCAGGGGCCTGGATCTGATCGCGAGACGGGTCCGGGGCGGGCATCCACCGATTGGAACGCAGGATCTGGAGTTTTTGAAGCTCGGTCAGGGCCTTGTATAAGCTGCGCTCGATCTGGCCTTCGTAGAGGCGAAAGCGGGCCATGATATTGCCACCGGCCATATCATATTTAAAAATCCGGCCCAAGGCCGGGATCCTGGGGGGCTCTGGTTCTGGGTCCGTATCCTCACTGGAAAGATCGTCCACTTCGGGGTCCTGAATGGGGGTGTCCAAATTGCTTTCGGTTACAGGCAGCACATCGGTTTTGGGTTCGGAGGTTTCGGGCTGTGGGGTCAGCGGACACGATTGGCAGTCGGTGGGCGGCTCTTTCTGGTCTAAACTTTGTCCATAAACAGGGCATTCGTATGTTTTTATGAAAGCGACATTGAAGGGAATCTCGCTATTTTGTTTACCGCTGCCGGAGTCCTGGGGCACCTCATCCATCTCATTAAAGAGGTCGCTTTCAATGCGGCCGGCCCGGTGGAGTTTCCAGAGACTGGCGACGATGCGGTCGGCGAGAAAAACCTCCATGGCTCCTGCCGGGACCAGATCTTCGAGCATCAGCTGGCGAAACTGGTCGAATTCTTCCGGGTCCTCACCGGGGATGATGATGTTCTGGGCACGGAGGCCGTGACGGATCGCGTTCTGCGAGGAAACGGCTTTGCCGGCGGCGGACCGGGGGCCGGTGGAACACAGGGCGTTTTGTTGGTTGGCGAGTAATTGTTTTTCGGAGACCATTTCATTTTTCCTTTTATTTTAGACACAGATTTTCAAAAAATCAGAACCACGAATTAACTTGGGGCGGTCGAGTGAGCAACCAAAAAGAAAGAAACCGCAGATTTCACAGATTTACACAGATTTTTAAAAGAAAAGAGCTAACGCAAGGGTCACAAAAGAAGCAAAAGCCGCCAAAGTTAACCGCTTGCCTTTCTTTATATAACCATTTATTAAATAAAGTCTTACAACAGCGACATTAAAAAATGACGCGTAAAAAACAAGGAAATACAAGATTGTATTACTAATGATCACAAATTTAAAAAGTACTTAAATGGAACCCCAAATGGGTTCGTTTGGTAATTTTAGCTTTCTGGGCTGATAATGGGTGTTTTTTAATGCGGGCGAGACGCCCGCGTTCCCAATATCTGCGTGGGCACGACCCACTCTTAATTACGGATACTATAGCCGAAAACCCGGAACGATGCACGCATTAAATTTTCGTATCTATATATTGACAAAGGACTTATGTGCCAATCGGCGACATTTGATGCCATTGTGTGCCAGATGAGGATAAAAAAACTTCACTTTTTTTGGATTTAAACTTTTTTTGCCATAGAACACAGGGCGGTCAAGCCGCAACTAAAAGAATGAAACCGCAGATTTCGCGGATTTTCACAGATTTTTAAAGAAAAAAGGTAACGCAAGGGTTGGGAGAGAAGCAAAAGACGCAAGAGTTGTCTGTCTGCTTTTTTCAACATAACCATTTGTTAAATAAAGAATTACAGCGTTGCAATAAAAAATATCGCATAAAAAAACAAGGAAATACAAGATTGATGCGCCAGCCAAAAGTCCGAATCGCCAACTAAAACGGTGATAATGGGTAGAAAACGCCACTGTTTTTGGCATTTTTTGACTTTTGGCGTAGGCGTCAAGATTGTATTACAGAGGAAATCATTTTTTTGACGGGATAAACTGGATTTTAAGAAGTTGCCAAAGCGCATTCAATGGTCAGGCGATTGTTTTGGCGACACTATTTTTTAAGCTGGCTGCGCCGCCCAGCGCAGGCAAGATGCCTGCGCTGGGTTGAAGCGCTGCTGCACAACTGTCAATTCCTATCTGTTTGGATTGACCAAATCCGGATTTGGCGCATCAGGGGGTAGAAAGTATTTTTTGTCTTTTTTTCAAAAACCTTTGTTTTGGCATCCGAATTCGCTTAAAATACTCGTAACCGTTCACATATTTTTTAGCCTGAAGGGCTTTGATATAATAGCCGGTGGCGAAACCACCGATATTGGGTGTTCTGTGTGCCGATCAGCCCTGAAAGGGCGATACGAAATGCAATGGAATATATCGCCCCGTTGGGGCTTGGGATGGTCGGACACTCCCAACCGGGGGTTTCACCCCCGGCTATTGTATGACGAACCTTCGGTTCTATGTTCTGACGAAATTACCGAGAACGGTTACAAATACTCAAACCGACCGGTGGTCAGTTTGAGAGTTCGTAGTTAAGAGTCCGGCCTATTCTGAAAAGTAAGATGAGGAAAAGAATTTTGAATTTGAGGACGGGGGACAACAAGCAGGAGGTGGACATAAAAATTCTGTCCTGATGATGTCGGGAAAGAGATGGGCAAGTTTGGGGAATAGATAATATGTACGGTCATGAAAAAGTTACGGTGATAATGCCTGCTTATAACGAGGCCGACGCTATCGGCCAGGTTCTTGACGAACTTCTTCCAGTTGCAGCGGAAAAAGGTTGGGAAGTGATCGTTGTAGATGACGGCTCTGATGACGGCACCGCTGATGTTGCGCATAAACATGGAGCGAAAGTTTTGCGACATACGCGAAATCGAGGTTATGGGGCGAGTCTTAAAACAGGAATAAGAGCTGCAGACAGTGATATTGTAGTATTTATAGATTCTGACGGCCAGCACGACCCTAAAGATATACCGCGTCTTTTAGAACATATCGGTCCTTGTGATATGGTTGTAGGGGCCAGGACAAAAGACTCTCATGTGGAGTTTAACCGTCGCCCCGGCAAGAAGATATTAGGATGGTTTGCCGATTATCTGGCTAAAGAGAAAATTGCCGATATAAATTCCGGATTCAGGGCTTTTCGAAGAGATATTCTGCTGCGCTATGTCCATCTTATGCCGGAAGGGTTTTCTTTTTCAACCACCTCTACATTTGCGATGTTAAAAGGCAGCCATCCGATAGAATGGGTTCCTATAACAACTACCCGGCGAGTCGGAACAAGTACCATCAAACAGTTAAAACACGGACCCGAGGTTATCATGTTGATGCTTCGTCTTACGGTTCTGTTTGACCCGCTTAGAGTTTTTCTGCCCATCAGCGGTTTTTTTATGCTGCTTGCCGTGGTCATGACCGTAATTAATTTCATTTTCTACCGCATATCCGTGCCGTCAAGTGCGGTGATTCTTGGAATATGCTCTGTTATTATTTTCATGCTGAGCTTGGTTACGGATCAGGTTTCAGCCATTCGCAGAGAACTGTATAATCGGCAGTGAGAGCTTATTGTAACGAGGTTTTTCTATGAAGGTATTGTTAATTCGTCCGCCGCACGAGCATATGATAAGGACAAATGTGCCCAAATCGGTCGATGAGGAGACAGGGGCCTATCCGCCTTTGGGGCTTTTGTATGTAGC
>JAGGWF010000121.1 GCA_021157685.1 Planctomycetota bacterium
AGTCTCGATGGCTCCGTTCGGAGTGGCATTGGCCGGGGTAATAACATATTGGTACCCCATCTTATCCAGCTTGGCCAGAATTTTCTTTCGACCCTCAACGGCATGCGAGGACGGAAAAAACCCGCGTGTTGAGACAATCACGCCAAATGTCGTATTCATATCCATTTTCTTATTCTCCTGTATTCTACCCATACCACGCTGCTATTTAGGACTGCGGCGGATAGATCTTTTCCGGTGGATTCCTGCGTTTGGGCCGCTCGATCAACTCGATTGTTGTACCGATTAACTTTTCAGTATCGATGTAGGCATAATGCCCATCGCCATCCGGGCCAAAACCAGCCCCGTCCTGCGTCATCGCCATCCCCGCCGCTTCGGCCTGTTCGAGAGACTCGGCCATATTCTCCGTCAGCACGCCAAGATGATGAACGCCATAGCCATGCTCTTCCACGAACTCCTTATAAACCGTATCGCCTTCCAATGGCTGGATCAGCTCAATACGCATGCCGCCTGCATTTGCCAGCGCGACCCGCATTTTGTATTCAGCCGGTTGCCCCTTCCGGGTCATGCGTGCGACCAACGGCTTACCATAGGTATAAAAATGCCAGGGCCCAATACCGAATACCTTCCAGAAATTTTCGGTCGCCTTTTCAAGGTCCGGCACAACGATACATATTTGGGCGATATCGCGTATTGGAAAGGCCGGTTCTTTTTTTTGATTGCCCATCTGAGTCTGTCCTTTTTAAAATTTCTTCTATCTTTACCGTGTTTTGCCGAATGGTTAAGCAAGATCACACATTAATACTACAGCGCAATTTATTACAAAATCACGCTGAAATCCGAAGTACTAAATCCGAAATTCTAAACACTACCGAATGACCAAAATCCTAATTTTCAAAACAAAAACAGCCGTTTCTGTTCATCAGGTGTTTTGAGTTTTCTTCATTATCATTTTGAATTTGTTTCGGATTTAGAACTTTAGCTAAGAACACTTGTGCCGGTATCCACGAAACCGAATAGGCGTCGTATTCATACCGTTCGACGACATCGCCGTCAGTTTCCATCAAGGCCGCCGGGCTGTATAGATGGTCGTGTGCGTAGTAATAGTCATTGGTCCCATCATTCATCCGCAAGACCTCATCGATGTAATTGCCATAAACGAACAAATTACCAAAAGCAGTACCGTCGTATTCGGCCAATACCTGCCACTGGTCGTTGTAGTAAAAATAAGTTGCCGCAGAGCCCGCAGAGTCATAAGAGACCGTTTTAATCCGGCGGCCCAAGGCGTCATAGGCAAACGCGGCGACGGTCGTATCGCCGACATCTTCAATTTCGACAATCCTGTTTTCGTAGTCATAGCCAACAAAAGCGGAGCGGCGCAAGCCGCCCGATGGCGTCCCGTGTGAACGCACCCGTTGAGATGTCCCTAATTGCGTCCCTAATTGTCCTGCACACGCTACCATCGTAAATCCTTATCGCAGTCGCCACGGCCAAGCACAGCTTGACCGTGCCACACCACCATAGCAACTCTGCTTCTAATCGTCAATCCAAATCACCCCGCCCACCCGTCGATAAAACTCATTACTGCAACACCACAGGCAGTAATAAGCACAAACACAGCCCACTTATACAGATGTTTCTTAATCTGAGGATCCATTGAGCATGTCTATAGAAAACAAGAAGTGTGGCGATTTTTGTTTCGTGTAGTTATAATACAGGATTTGTTCCCAATTACGGGTAAGGAACACAATGTTGGTATTTTGTTGAAAATTCAATATGTGCATATTCAATCCCAAAGTTTTTTCATGGCACACAAACAGAGATTTGTCAAAGATCAAGATTTTGTTGTCTGCTTCAAGAACAATGTTCTGTGGAAATACAAAAACACGAAACAACGCGTTATCAGTTTCATAAATCAATCTGTCACCGACAAACAGTCGCCGTGATTTGTCTATATACTTCCCTTTCTCATCCTTTCGAGGATATGCAGTATATACTATTTCTCCTTTAAAAATGCCTTCAAATAGAATTTGACAGTCTTTCTGTGAGAAAGTCTCCGCAATCCTCACATCGGAGCCGTCGCATAGAACTCGTGCAATGGTATGATCATGGTCTACCATTAAATATAATTCTTTGTTATTTAACCAAACTGGCTGACTATACATATCAATCTTAGTCAATTCACTGGTCCTTCCGCCATCATATGAGATGGCAAGTGTGCCACTATTTTGCAACTCACTTGATGGTTTTGGTATCAAGCCAGCCAACAGACTGCCGTCTGGATTCCACCTCAAGCATGTCATATTAACCGGGTGGTCATCTTGATTGATTTTAACCAATGAATTGCACCCCAAATCGGCATCCAATTTCATTAATGTTCCTGTGCCCCGCTTAAACCATTTTTTACTACTGGGCTCATAAAAAGGACCGGAAAAAGAACCGGAGCCATATATTTTTTCATATGTGACATAATAGAAACAGTTGTCGCGATTTGGCCTCCAATCCATTTCACGAAACACTTCATCTTGTAATTGACAAAACTTTTTTAGTGAAAAATCGTTATTCAAATGCAATATAACCGGGTGGGTTTCTGATACTGCAGGTCGATCTTGCCCCTGCACACTGGAACCAACTAGGATTGCCATAGTACTTCCTTCGGCATTTAAATAAGAAGACGCATTGATACATGCCCGCATATCAACTTTATCATCACATCCTGATAGGAACAATAAAGTCAAGCATAGCATTACATATGAATACGACATTTTAATCTCCTGCATTTTCTCTGCGCTTCCGAACAGTTAGATAGACTAACAACAATGTAAACGAGATGGGAAGCAAACCGGCTGATGATGTCCCTAATTGCGTCCTAAATTGTCCTGCACAAGCAACCATCGTATATCCTTATCGTATTCGCCACGGCCAAGCACAGCTTGACCGTGCCACACCACCATAGCAACTCTGCTTCTAATCGTCAATCCAAATCACCCCGCCCACCCGTCGTTTCGTTTACCTTCATTTTCCTCGGTGTCAATGTTTACTCTTTTCAAAAGACTGGGATTGGGATTCATCACATAATCCTCTCCCCAGCCACTCTTCACCCATGATATAAATGACAAATCGTGAATGTCAATTGATACTCCTGCATAAGCTCCATCTTTTACAGTTGCATAGACGTCATACGACATTGACCACATTAAAGTACCCGAACCAATTATTTTAGTGCATTCTATTTCCGTACCAGCCTTCATAATGCCAATTATCAGAGGCCATTGCTCCGGGGATTCCCTATATGTCTCTATAGTACTGGGAGCACTATAACAAAGAGGAGTACACGCACTTTTCATCAATTCTCGAGGAGGAACTCCGGCATAAAGTCTATATTTAAAACCTAATTCTGATTCTTCTTTCTGTAAAAAGATGTCGGTCAGCAAAATGTACTGCTGCCCTTTAGCATATCCGCCCCATAATTCTTTCCTATTGGACACATCTTTTTCATACGCGCCGATTAAGTCTGCCCCCGGCCAACACCCGCACATAAAGAAGGGTATGGTAAGGATGCTGTAAAAGATCATTTTAAGCAATTTTCGTTTTGTTCGTGTTGAAAACAAGCAGGAAATAGAAAGAATTTCCATGGTTTTTTCTCCTGTTACAAAAACTCCGTAAGCATCAAAACAAATTATAGTTAAATTACACCGCCTCCGTCGCCGCCTGACCCTATGCTTTTGCCTACTCAAGGGCAAGAAGGGCAGTTCGCATTGTGACCTTTCTCGAATGACTTTCTACCGCGTTTCCGATTTATAAGTGGTTGTTCCTAGTAGTTCCGCGTTTACCTATTTTTCAAAAGCCTCGGATTTGGATGTAGCACATAATCCTCTCCCCAGCCACTCTTCACCCATAATATAAATGACAAATCTTGAATGTCGATTAACTTGCCTGCATAAGCCCCATCTTTTATAATGGCATAGACACTATGCGATCTAGGCCACATCAATGTACCCCACGCAAGGACTTTCATACATTCTATTTCTGTACCAGCCTTTATAATGCCAATTATAGAGG
>JAGGWF010000141.1 GCA_021157685.1 Planctomycetota bacterium
ATCGTCCATCCGGTGCATTGAGCGCATCTTGCCGCTTCGCTGTCAGAAGGCATGGCCAGTAGAGCAACGATAACCTTTTCCGCCAATTCATCCGATGTTGAGACTGTTTTGGCGAACGGCCATTCCGGATACAGATGACTGCTGTGAATCAATGGGAAATCTTCGACTAAGAATCCGTTATGAAAATCATCGTGCTTGAAATGCTGACGATGCTCATCATGGCCGTAAATAACCTTAAAATCATTGAGGTCAATTTCGCCTTCTTCGGCCATTCTTTCAAGCGTATCGGTTCTAACCGTGCCAACATCGACGACCCCGATCCGCACCGCATGGACCACTTTTCGGTGAGTGCCACCAAATTGAAAATCCGAAAAATCCCAGGGTGGGTTCATCCCAAAATTCTTTAATTCGTATTTTGCGACCTGCCAACCGCCAAAGGAGTTTCCACTCACAGCCATGAATGTTTTATTTTTCAGGTCGCCCACCGTTTGAATATCCAAACGGTCTTTTTTGCAGAAAATGACTCCGCCGAAAAGCGTTGCGGTTTGATTATGGTTGATCCTGTTTTTCAGTGTAGCGATTCTGCTGATGTTGCAATAATATTCCAGATTTACATAGATGGAGGGATTTGTAATAATAAAATCGACCTCACCGTCTTTAACGGCCAGACGGCATTCATCGAACCCCAGCGGTACGATCTCAAACTGAGCATTATCAACGGTTTCTGTTAGATAGTCTGCGGTTGCAGACCATTGAGCCAGACATTTTTCATCCCCGTTTTTGGCAAGGACGCCAATTTTGTACGGGTGGGTCTCGGCTGTGCCCGCCGCAGACACCGACAGAATGCCGATTAGAAGTGCAAACAACGAAATTCTATGTTTTCGAAGCATTTTCTTTCCAATTTTCAATTCGTATGGCTCGGAGTATTACGCCTCAAGAAATATTTTGTATCATGTATACCCAGAAACATCTATCACCTCGCATATATCGAGTTAATGACAGTGATCGATAAGACGAAAATTTAAAGACAAGGGGCACCCTTGTTTTTTGGTTAATAATGTCTGTTTGTATGATTTTAATAAGAAGAACGCCCGGTAACATCAAGGGCCTCGGAAGTATGTTCCATGCAGGGTTGTCATTGCTGCCTGTATAATGGGGGTATTAGGCCCGATTTTTAGATCCTTACACCGCCTTTGGGCGAAATACTTTGACAAGCGGAGGGTAGATATGTACAGTCTGATTTCTTGTCCGGCGTCGATAATTCTCCCGGTTTGGGTGGCATTGCTTCTGGCCGAAAGGCCAAAGCGATGGATATGTCTGGATTAATATACGACTCAAGCAAGATGCCTGAGCTACCAAAAAGGAACGATGTGGTTAAGCAAAGCACCGCCGAAATTCTGAACGATGTCCTCGAACGGGTCAAAGCCATCGACCCGGTGAATGTGCGTAAGTGGTTTGACGATCTGCACATCACCGCGTTCGACCACGGGTTGATGCAGATCGCCTGCCCGGATCAGTCCTGTACCCAATACCTTCAGGACAACTGTGCGGCATCGTTCACGCAGGCGGCTCAGAATATCACAGGGCATCTGGTATCGGTTCATTTTTTCGATGTTAGCACCCAACCCACCCCCCGGCAGATTGACGATCCTAAACATGTCCGTCTGCATCCGGATTATACTTTCGAGAATTTTGTGGTTGGGCCGTGCAACCGTCTGCCCCATGCAAGTTGCATCGCCACCAGTCAGAACCCCGGGATGATCTATAATCCACTGTTTCTGTATGGTAATGTTGGTTTGGGGAAGACCCATCTGCTTCACGCGATCTGCCATGACGCCCGCAAACAGCGGAACGATGTCTCCATCCAATTTTTAAGCTGTGAGGAATTCGTTAACGGCTTTATCAGCGCAATCGAAAAGGGAACCGTGCAGGACTTCCAGAACCAGTACCGCACGGTGGATATCCTGATTATTGACGATGTCCAGTTCCTGCGAGAACGCGAGCAGAGCCAGGAAGAGTTTTTTCATACCTTTAACACCCTGTACAACAACCGTCGACAGATCATTTTGACCGCCGACAGCGCTCCGCAGGACTTAGCGGCGCTGGAAGAACGGCTCATCAGCCGGTTCAAGTGGGGACTGGTGGCCCGGTTGGACGCTCCCGGCTATGAAACCCGCATCGCCATCGTCAAAAAGAAGGCCCATCTTCGCGGACTGGACCTGCCGGACGGCGTGGCGGAACTAGTCGCCGAGCATATCAAGACGAATATTCGGGAGCTGGAGGGGGCGCTGACGATTATCTATGCCACCGCCCAGACGGTCGATGAGCCGATTACGATCGAACTGGCCCGGCAAGCACTGGGTGTGCAGGACGCCGCCGCATCGAAAAATGTGACGATGAGCGATATTATCCATACGGTCAGTGAGCACTTTGATGTGCGGATCACCGATATTCAAAGCAAAAAACGTAGCCAGAGCATCGCTTTGCCCCGGCAGGTGTGTATGTATCTGGCACGCAACCTGACGCGGCACAGTTTAGAAGAGATCGGCGGCCATCTCGGCGGCCGGGATCACTCAACCGTCGTTCACGCCTTCGCCAAGATCGAGCAGATGTACAAATCCGAACCCGACTTCCGCGATCAGATCGACCACCTCACCAACACCATCAAAAAATAGTCAATTAAAATGTCATCCCGACCGAAACGATGCGGAGTGAAGCGAAGCATCGTGTAGCGGAGGGATCTGCTTACTCAGCACCTCCGATTTTTCTATTCACTCGATGATATTAACATACGATTTATACCAGTCCTGCGAGAGGTCGTTCCATTCGGGGTTTTTGGTGTCAATCAGGTTTATCTTCTTTTCCCGCCGCCATGATTTAATTTGTTTCTCTCTTTTGATAGCGGTTGTGGGATCTCCGAATTCTTCATAGTAAAGTAGCCGATGGATGTTGTATTTACTCGTAAAACCCGGCAACAGATGGTTTTTATGCTCATTGACCCGACGAAACAGGTTGGATGTAATGCCGGTATAAAGCGTACCGGTCTTGCTGGCCATAATGTAAATGTAGTAGAGTTTCATCGACCACATTATAACGCCCTCTTCGAGGGCTGATAAGGATTTTTTTCTATTTAAATAGGTTCCTCACATTCGTTCGGAATGACAACGGGGGAGTTCGTCAATGACACAGCATAAAAAATGTCATCCCGAGCGCAGCCGAGGGACCTGTTTACTCAAATATAATTGCAGGCGAGACGCCTGCGTTCCCAGTGTGTCAGCCGGCGAGAGCCATGTCTTTGTCGCGGAATTCCTGGGCGACTTTATATCCTGCATCGAGTGAACGGGAGAACTCCGGGTCCAATGCATCTTTTATAGGGTACTCTTTCAGGAAGCTCTCGGCCAATGTCGTGGCGTTGGTGAAGCCAACCTGTTTGACTCTTTCTCTCATCCACTGCATGATCTGGTTTTCAGTCATTGCTATATCTCCGAAAAAAACATAGGGTGTTGATATTATATTTTCTATTGTTATTATCGACCGAAGAAGGCGTTTGGATTGACTATTTGGGTCGTGTTGGGAGATATTTAATCGACTCCGGCGGCTTGTGCAGACCAAAGCTGTTTGCCTGATCGACAAAATGACCCATAATACTACTGATATTTGTGTTTTTTTGCCATTTGTCCGATAAAACACTAAAGGATTCAATCGCTTTCTTCCGATAACAAAGACGGCGATATTAATATTAAAAATCCGGATTATGAGTGAATTATAAAGCGGATAGAGACTTTCGGGCGACATGGAGGTTCCGAACATGAGAACAGTTGCAGTTGTAAATCAAAAAGGCGGGTGTGGCAAGACCACTATCTCAATCAATCTTTCGGCGGCTTTGGCGGCTAAAGGAAATCGAATATTATTGATCGATATGGACTCGCAGGGCCATTGCGCTGTGGGACTGGCCGTGCCGGAAGAGCAGGTCGAGCAAAGTATTTATGATGTGCTGATTGGCGCCGGGCGTGGGGAACCCATGCGTCTGAAAGAAGTTCTCTGGCAGATATCCGATGGCTTTGAGCTGGCTCCGTCGAATATTGACCTGGCGGCCTTTGAGCAGCAAATGACGGGCATCGAAGAGCGGGAAAATTGCCTGAAAAAGGTACTCGAGCCGCTGCAGGATGACTATGACTATGTAGTAATTGACTGCCCGCCTTCGGTCGGGCTGCTGACATTTAACGCCCTCCGAGCGGCGACGGATGTGATTGTGCCTGTTGAGATGGGGTATTTTTCACTGCACGGGCTGAGCCGCCAACTGGAAACGCTTAGTGCTCTCTGTGAACAATGCCAGCAGAAGATCAATGTTATGGTTCTGGCCAGTATGTACGATATTCGTACCAAGATGGGGCGGGAGATATTATCCGAGCTGAAAAAGCACTTTTCCAAGCAGATGTTCAAGACCGTGGCGAACTTCAACACAAAACTCAAAGAAGCGGCCAGCTTAGGCCAGCCGATCGGCGAGTACGACCCGTCCTGCAAGGGGTATAAGGATTTTCTGGCATTGGCGGATGAACTGATCGGAACCGATACGCAGTTGCACCGTGCCGATTTGGTCAATTCCCTGCAGGCGAGGTTAAGCACCATCAGTGCCAGCGCCGAAGAACTGCTGGCCAGTGTGCCGCCGGAAACAATTAAACCAAAAGAACAGGAACCGGTATCGTTGGATGAGAAACTGGCCGATTTTTACGGTGTTCGTCAGGTTGACGGGCATGTGATGTTCGCTGCGATGTATCCGCGAGCCAAGAGTGTACAGATTGCTGGGGACTTTAACGAATGGATGCCGGAAAAGACTGTGTTTGAGCGTATCGATGGAACGGGCAAATGGCACCTGAAAATGCCGCTGGAACAGGGGCTGTATCGCTATCGGCTGGTGGTGGATGGCCAATGGCAGCAGGATCCGTATAATGAATGGATTGAGATGAACCCGTTCGGAGAGTTCAATTCCGTACTGAATGTTCAATAAGACCGATCTGTGGAGGTCTAAGAGGTAAAGATACGCCGGACTGGCTAAGTCAGTCCGGCTTTTTTTATGGCTCAAAGTACATCCGCATAACACCGGGTTCAAAATCCTGCCTAATAAGAAAAACACAGTTGACGAAATTGGACTTTGGCTTTAGGTTGGTGTCTTGGGAAATCTAACCTGTAAACGGAGACTAACCATCGATGGAATCCTTTTATATCAATGTCGAAAAAGTGAACGAGGCCGGTTACGAGGCGGCTTTGCGGGGTCTGGCGCATAATAAAAAGCAGGAAACTGAAAAAATGACCCTTGTCGCCGAGAAATTAGCATTTCTTGATGGCGGGCATAATAAATTTCTCGAAAGCATGGTTCTTTGGCTGGATGTCCGCGCTCCGCGATACTGGTGGCAGGAGGCGGATACATTTCGGCTCAGTACCAAGCAGTCCGAAAGCACAATGCATACGCTGACAGAGGAATTGCTGGTGGTTGACATGGATGATTCTGTGAGTGTTGCGGGCTTTATCACGGAGAACTTTGAGCCTGATTCATGTTCGGCTGAAACATTGCGGTGGATCTATGAGGCCGCGCAGCAGAAAGATATTATTGCGATCAAGAAGAGACTTCCCGAGGGTTTTTTGCAAACCCGGCTGTGGTGTATGAGTTACAAGACACTGCGAAATGTTATTCTACAGCGCCGCACACACCGCTTGCCGCACTGGAAAGAGTTCATCCGGCAAACGCTGGCCGCCCTTGATCATCCCGAACTGCTGCCAGGCCTGAAACGAGAAAAGAAGTCATAACTGCTTAGAACACCTACTAATTCCTTTGCGGGGATCATTTCAGCAGGTTTGGCTAATTTATCGGTGATGCTGATTCGGATCGGCCGGAATTTCGTCTTGCACTCAAAAACATACCAAGCCGATTTTTACACGCCTGAGAGCGGTTATTGCTAAAAAAGGCCAGATAGATATGCCTCAAATGTTCAAAATTCTACAGAACACGATTATCGCGATATTGCTGTA
>JAGGWF010000152.1 GCA_021157685.1 Planctomycetota bacterium
GCCTCAACAACATATAAATTATCAACATCCGCTTCCTGCTCGTCCGCATTCGCCACGGCGCTTTGCAAAAGCTTCTTGATATGCGGTGCAGCTCGTTTATGCGTAAATGTCAACAGGTCCAATGCATCCTGCACATCTCGGCCGGCAATCATCTGCGTTACCAGACGCGCCTTGCTGGCTGACATCGGAGCATAACGATAACTCACACGCCATTCTGAAATGGCCCCCGCCTCAACACCCAAAACAGACACAAGTCGCTCAACATCTTCTTTACCCGGAGCCGGAATATAGAGCTCCTTTTTCCAGTTGCGAACGGCACCCAAAGCAGCTTCTGTACTCATTCCACCGTGAGCCAGATGCTCAGCCAACTGACCATCGCTGATCTTCCGTTTTTTACAAACCTGAGTTAATTTTTTTCCACTAAGCATTTTTCAACCTTTGCCTTCTGGCGTCTTATATAAATAAGCAGCTAAATTACCGGCTACCAGAGTGACCCTTAAAAGTACGCGTCAATGAAAATTCACCCAACTTATGGCCAACCATATCTTCCGTTACAAATACCTTGCGAAAGAGCTTGCCATTGTGAACCATAAAAGTATAGCCGACAAATTCAGGGATAATGGTACAGGCGCGAGCCCAAGTCTTAATCGGATCCTTGCTCCCGGCATCCATCTGCTTCTGTACCTTCAGGTACAGCTTCTCGTCCACATACGGGCCTTTTTTTGTCGATCGTCCCATTCAAATTCCTTTTTATGCTAGTCTTCGCTTCTTTCGTTTTGTTTCTATGCCGACTTAAAGTACGGTCTGAATCCCTCGGTTTGTTTTCCGCCGACGGATAATGCGTTTACCGGTTGTCTTTCTCGGGCTACGCGTCTTACCGCCCTTGGCCGGCACACCGGTCGGAGAACAGGGATGACGTCCACCATTGGATCGACTTTCACCACCACCCATCGGGTGAGCCACCGGGTTCATCGCTTTTCCGCGAACATGCGGCTTGCGACCCATATGTCGTTTTCGACCGGCTTTACCGATCTTTACATTCTTATGATCGCCATTGCTGAGTTGGCCGATGGTCGCACGGCATTCCTTGCGAACCATTCGCATTTCACCGCTCGGCAAGATAATCGTTGCCCAACCGCCTTCTTTGGCCATCAGGCGGGCGACGCCACCAGCACTTCGGACAAGTTTTCCGCCCTGACCAGCATTCATCTCAATATTATGAATCTCAACGCCCACCGGAATACCTGACAAAGGCATAGCATTACCCGGTTTGGGCTCAACACTCTGGCCGCTTTCGACCTCGGTGCCAACCTTGATTCCTGCAGGAGCCAGAATATAACGCTTCTCGCCATCGGCATACTGAACCAACGAGATAAAACAATTACGGTTAGGATCATATTCAACTGTCTTGACCGTTGCGACCATATCATCTTTACTTCGTTTGAAATCAATCGTTCGATAAATCCGCCGCGCTCCGCCACCGCGGAACCGAACTGTCACCTTACCGTGATTATTTCGCCCGCCGTTTTTCTTGATTCTCTTACACAGCGTTTTTTCCGGTTTATCCGTTGTCAAAACGGCCCTGTAATCAATCACCGACATGTTTCGACGGCCATTTGATGTTGGTTTATAAACTCGTATTGCCATAATTAAAACTTTCTATTCTTTCCTTGATCGTCTCGATTAGAACAGGTCAATGTGATAATCTTCGTGAAGCACAACAACCGCCTTTTTCCAGCTCTTAGTCGTACCCGTACTACGACCGCGCCGACGGGGTTTGCCTTTCACATTCGCGGTACGAACATCGGTAACCTTGACACTGTACAGTCTCTCAACAGCGCCGCGAATCTGAATCTTGTTGGCCTTTTTGTTCACTTCAAAACTGTATGCATTTTTGGTACTCGCAAAATGCATCCCCTGCTCAGTTACCAACGGCTTAATAATAATGTTATAATCGTCCACGATTTTATCCCGTATTTCTAATTGGTTTTCTTCTTGTCCAGCAACGCCAGAAACGCATCTTTCGTGAAGAGTACATTCTGCTTATTACAGATGTCTCCGGCATTCAGATCATTGACCTTCATAACATCGACTTTGTAGATATTTCTAGCCGATTTATAAACATTGGTATCCGATTCAGGCAGCGTAACGAGGCAACTGCGATCAATCTTCAGATTGCCGAGAACACGGGAAAATTCCCCCGTCTTAGGAGCGTCAAAGCTCAGTTCATCAACAATAATCACACGACCGCTCTGCATCTTAGCCAGTAATGCTGAATCACATGCCAACCGGCGTTGTTTTTTCGGCATGTCTTTACCGAAATCACGGGCCACTTTGGCAAATGTTCTACCGCCGCCCACACGAACAGGCGTCCGAATCGAACCGGCACGAGCGTTTCCTGTCCCTTTTTGGCGATAAATCTTGCGTGTGGAACCATCAACCATTCCGCGACTCTTGGTGGCAGCCGTTCCAACCCGCTTGTTGGCATGGTACATGACTATCGCCTGCTTGAGCAAAGCCGGGCGAATCGTACCGCCAAACAGCGCCTCATCCACCTGGAGGTTCTCCAACTCTTTGCCTTCTCGGTTATAGACTTTTATGTCAATCATCTCTTTGTATCCATTTTTTTTTAGTTTTGGGGTCGCGTTCTGGAACTGCAAATTTCTACATAACCTCCGGACGGACCCGGAATGGCGCCTTTAACGACCAGTAAGTTTTGTTCTTCATCGATGGAAACGAGTTGATGGTGCTTGGTGGTAACACGGTTGCCGCCCATGCGGCCAGCCATGCGTTTGCCCTTCTTGACATTTCCGCCATGACCGGCATCGGATGCATGAGAAGAAATTGAACCGGGAGCACGATGTTTGCGTTCGCAACCGTGCGATGCCGGGAACCCGCCAAAACCATGTCGTTTCATAACGCCGGCATACCCTTTACCCTTGCTGGTACCGACGACATCGACAAACTTAATCTCAGAAAACTCAGAAACACCAATCTCGTCTCCAAGTTCATGAACCGGCTCTTCCTTAGTACCCAGCCGCCATTCACGAACAAACCGCTTAGGGGTACTGTCTGCCTTTTTCGCATGTCCTTCGGCCGGTTTCTTAACCCGGCTTTTCTTGACATCATCAAAGCCGATCTGCAACGCACCGTAGCCGTCCGTATCCGGTGTCTTAACCTGCAACACCTTGCAGGGACCCGCCTGGATCACGGTGACCGTTACCATCTTCCCTGATTCATCATAAATCTGGGTCATTCCGATTTTTTTACCAAGCAACATTGCCATCGTTTCAACTTCCTTATGCTTTGATCTTAACAAAAACGCCCGTCGGAACAACCAACCGGTTCAGGGCCTCGACCGTACGGGAGTTAGCGTCAAAAATATCGATCACTCGTTTATGGGTACGCATTTCAAACTGCTCACGGGACTTCTTGTTCACATGGGGACTGCGAAGCACCGTATAGCGTTCAATCCGGGTCGGCAACGGAACCGGGCCGCTGACCTTGGCGTTGGTACGCCGGGCCTGCTCCACAATTTCCTTGGCCGAACTGTCTAAAGCCCGGTGGTCATACGCTTCCATTCTGATTCTGATCTTTTCGGTATCTGCCATGGTTAACCCTTAATATCTACCTGATAGTATCGCTATCAAATTATTGAAGCCGGCGACGATATACATTTTTCTTCTCCAAAACAAGAAGAAAAATGTAAAAACAGCACTATCCTAAGGAAAAACAGCGTTTTTTCTTTCTAATGCAGGAAAAACATCTATCCGTCTTCCTTAAATTTGAGGCCCAACTACATTCGGGCGTTGGAGCCACCAAGGCCCATTTCGACAGGTCAAACCCGTCAAAACAGCCGGTTTTGCCCTCGCTACCATCCCTGTACCATCTCATTTTAGAAATGAACAGCCCAACTCGATACGCGACAATATCCTTTTGCCGCTCGCTTCGGCTGGAAAAGAGCTATATCTACCAATAAACTCCGGGCTTGTCAATAGCCCATTAAGATTTTTTCTAAAATTTGTTCAGGAACTTTTTCATAACTGAGCAGTTCCATCGAAAAACTGCCGCGACCGCTGGTTGCACTGCGAATCTGGCTGGAATAACCAAACATCTCCGCCAACGGAACTTTGGCATCAATAACCCTCATATTGCCGTGCATATGCGTATCCGTTATCTCACCTCGCTTGGCAATCAGACTACCCTGAACGGTTCCATAATTTGCTTCCGGCACCACCGCTTGAACTCGCATTACCGGCTCAAGCAAAATAGGACCGGCATTTTGAATCGCCTCCTGAGCGGCTAAAACACCCGCCTGCTCAAAAGCGATTTCAGAGGAGTCTACGGCGTGAAACGACCCATCAATAAGCGTAACCTTAGCACCCACAAGAGAATAGCCAGATAACACCCCGTTTGAAAGCCCTTCAGTAACGCCTTTTTCAACGAATGGGAGATATTCCTTGGGAATGACGCCACCGACAAGGGCATTACAAAACTCATTTTTGTGCGAATAGTGCCCATCCTCTTCGAAAAGAGGTTCGATTGTAATTACAACATGCCCATACTGTCCGCGACCACCCGTCTGCCGGACAAATTTCCCCACCGCCTGAATCGTCTGGCTAATCGCTTCCTTATAAGCCACACGCGGTTTTCCCACACGAACATCAACGCCAATATCCCGAACAAGCTTATGTTCCAGAACCTCCAGATGAAGCTCTCCCATCCCGCTGATAATCGTCTGCCCGGTTTCTTCGTCGTTCTTGAACCCAAATGTCGGGTCTTCCCGCCGCAAAAGCATCAGGGCCTCAGAAAGTTTTACCCGATCTGCCGCCGATCGCGGCTCGATTGACATGCTGATAACAGTTTCCGGAAAAGAAATATTCTCCAGCATAACCGGATTGTGTGTATCACAAAGCGTATCACCGGTCAGCGTATCCCTCAGGCCCACAGCGGCGACAATATCACCAGCACTAGCCGAGTCCAGAATCTGGCGACTGTCGGCGTGCATTTGGAAAATACGAGTAACATTTTCTTTTCGGTCCCGGTTAACATTCAAGACCCGCATCCCTTTTTTAAGAATCCCCTGGTAAATCCGAATAAAATACAAGTCTCCGTGCTTGTCGCTGGTAATCTTGAATGCCAGGCCCACAAAAGGTTTTTTAGGATCGCAAACAACTTCGATCCGTTTGTCCTCCTTGCCCTTTTTAAAACCCACAGCCGCAGGTCGTTCCAATGGAGAAGGCAGAAACAACGGAACCGCATCGAGAAGATGGCGAACCCCCGTGTTCTTCAGCGCCGAACCCACCAGAACAGGGTTCAACTTACCCAGCAGCGTCCCCTTGCGAAGACCGCTGATGATTTGTTCGGAGGCCAACAGCTCGTCATTAACATAGGCCTCCATAAGTTGTTCGTCATATTCGGCAGCCGCTTCAACCATTTCGTGTCGATAGAGTTCCGCTTTTTCTTGCAGTTCATCAGGAATCGCCTCTTCCCGAAAACTTGCGGCGGTCTCTTCCTGATCAAAGAAAAACGCCTTCATTGCCAGCAGATCAACAAGCCCTTTCAACTCAGATTCAGCGCCGATCGGAATCTGCACAGGAACCGGATTCGCCAGCAATTTATCGCGAATGCTATGAACCGACATCTCAAAATCAGCGCCAATCTTATCCATTTTATTGATGAAACACAGACAGGGGAGATGATATTTCTGGCCCTGCCTCCAGACCGTTTCGCTCTGCGCCTGAACTCCCTCGGAAGCATCAAAAACCGCGACCGCCCCATCTAAAACTCGCAAAGATCGCTCGACTTCCGCCGTAAAATCCACATGCCCCGGCGTATCAATGAGGTTAATATCATAACCTTTCCAAGGACATTTGGTCGCGGCCGAGGTAATCGTAATACCGCGTTCCTGCTCCTCGGCCATAAAGTCCATAACCGCTGTTCCATCATGGACTTCACCGATTTTATAGGTCATCCCACTAAAATAGAGGATACGCTCGGTTACAGTTGTCTTGCCCGCATCAATATGGGCCATAATGCCGACATTTCGTACTTTGGACAGTTCCGCTGCCATAAGGTCTTCCTGTCTGTATGGAATCGTCGATGATGCCAAAAAAAACTGCCACGGTTTTTCAATACAAAAAACCGTGGCAGTAAAAGTACAAATCAATTACCAGGCAAAGTGAGCAAACGCCTTATTTGCCTCAGCCATACGATGAATATTTTCTCGTGTAGTCATCGCAGTGCCCTCTTTTTTATACGCATCCATAAGCTCCGATGCCAACCGCAGCGACATGGACTTGCCCTTTTTACCACGAGCCGCCGCAAGAATCCAGCGGAACGCCAATGATTGCTGCCGTTTGGGTCTAACCTGCATCGGAACCTGATATGTCGAACCACCAACCCGTTTGCTGCGAACTTCCAACAACGGCTTCACATTGCCGATTGCTGTTTCAAAAACTTCTAACGAAGGAACATCCGAGATTTTTTTTTCGATCTGGTCCATCGCGTCATAAAACACCTTATGGGCAATGCTCTTTTTGCCATCTAACATCAGGCAATTCACAAACTTGGAGACCAGCTTGCTATTAAACTTCGCATCCGGTTTTAACTGTTGACTTGACGCTGTAAATTTCTTTGCCATCTGTTTATCCTAAGGATCTTCTCTAATCTTTTGTTACGATTTCTTTGTGCCGTATTTACTGCGGCTCTGCTTACGATTTGCTGTCCCAGCCGTATCAAGCGTACCGCGAACAATGTGATAACGAACACCCGGAAGGTCTCGAACACGGCCGCCACGAACCATCACGGTACTATGTTCCTGGAGATTATGATCAATACCCGGTATATAAGCCGTGATCTCTTTACCATTTGTCAACCGTACACGAGCGATCTTACGCAGTGCAGAGTTCGGTTTTTTAGGCGTCTGGGTGCGAACGATCAGACACACCCCCCGCTTCTGCGGGCAACCGGTGATATCCGAGATGCGCTTTTTCCCTTTTTTACTTCTACCATGTCGCACTAACTGATTAATAGTCGGCATAACTTCTCCAAACAACTTCCGTTAAAAATTATTTTTTTCTATTCAAGACCCAGTGCTGCTTTGACGGCCTTATCTGCGGCAGCTTCCGCTTCTTTCTCTTCCCGCAACTCTTCGAGCTGCTTGGGAACCGGCGCTTCGACCAAATGCTTCACTTTCATGTCAAGATACGGCTTAAACGCCGTACCGGCCGGAATCAAGTGTCCAAGGATAATATTCTCCTTGAGACCACGCAAGGGGTCTTTTGTACCAGACAAGGATGCCTCTGTCAAGACTTTTGTTGTTTCCTGAAAACTTGCCGCCGACAGGAAGCTGTCAGACTGCAAAGATGCCTTGGTAATACCCAAAAGCAGAGTATTCGCCGTGGCTGGACGCGGTTTTTTGCCCTTAGCGGGTTCGCCACCCAACATTTCTGCCTTTTCGTTGGCTGCCTCGGTCTCTTCCTTCGTTGCCAATTGGCCTTCCTGAAGGTCCGTATCGCCGGCATCGCTGATTTTCAAGCTTTGAGCAAGCTCCACATTAGACCGGTGGAAGCCCAGCTTATCAATCACTTCGCCCGGTAGGAAAGCACTGTCGCCCACATTCTCAATCTCGACTTTGTTCATCATCTGTGAGAGAATAACCTCAATGTGCTTATCATTGATGGTTACACTTTGTGCACGATAGACATTCTGGACCTCACGAAGCAAATATCGCTGCAACGCCTCTTCACCCTTAATGCGAAGAATATCATGCGGTACCAGCGGGCCATCTGTCAACGCATCCCCAGCTTCAACATGGTCCCCCGTATGGTAGCTTAGATGGCGATCGCGTGGGACATGGTGATCCTTTTCCATGCCGGTTTCTTTATTCCGGACAATAATTGTCATTTTCCCGCGTCGTTTATCACTTTTCAGCTCCACTGTACCGGAAATTTCTGCCATCGCGGCAGGATTTTTCGGCTTGCGGGCCTCAAAGATTTCCGTTACACGCGGCAAGCCACCAGTAATATCCTGCGTTCCGCCGGAACCCCGCGGCAAACGAGCCAACAATGTTCCAGCATTCACTTCTTCGCCTTCTTTGACCTCAATACGGGCCCTGGCTGGCAGATAGTGAACATCCAAAATCTTACCTTCGGCATCCTCGACCATAACCTGCGGATGTTTGTCACCCTTATGTTCGATCACAACCGGCTTACCCTTCTGGCCTTTTCGCTCTTCTTCCACACGCATGGTCTCGCCTTCAACCACATCCATGAGGCGAACAAAACCAGCCACTTCCGCGAGAATCGGAATACGATGAGCATCCCAAACATACAGAGACTTCCCTTCTTTAACACTGGCACCATCCTTGACCCGCATCAGGCCGCCATACGGCACCTTAAATCGCGTCAGTTCGCGATCTTTGTCGTCCACTAAGGCCATTTCGCCATTCCGGCGTAATGAGATCATTTGAACTTTGCCATCGTACTCCGCATCCACAACATTCAGGTCGATGTATTTAATTTTACCGTCGCGGGGGGCCTTCTGTTCGGTCTCGATCAGTGAAACAGAGGCAATACCACCGGTATGGAAGGTTCTCATAGTCAACTGTGTACCCGGTTCACCAATAGACTGGGCACCAATGATACCAACAGCCATCCCTTCTTCGACCACCCGACTGGTACTCAAATCCCAACCATAGCATTTCGCACAAATACCGGTATCGCTTTCACAGGTCAGCGGGCTACGAACACGAATAGCGTCCAGACCCATCTGTTCGATTTTATCTGCCGCATCCGAAGTGATCACCTCATTTTCACGCACAATCATCTCATCGGTCATCAGGTTACGGACATTATCGCGAGCCGTACGGCCAATGATCAACTGCTTCAGCGGAATATCAATCGTCTCGCCTTTATAAACCGTCGTCTTGGTAATCCCCTGTAGTGTCCCGCAGTCAATATGACTGACTATGACATTCTGGGCCACATCGGCCAGTTTTCGCGTCAGATAACCGGAGTCCGCTGTTTTCAGAGCGGTGTCCGCCAATCCCTTACGGGCGCCGTGCGTCGAAGTAAAGTATTCCAACACATTAAGACCCTCACGGAAATTCGACAGAATCGGCGTTTCCATAACCTCGCCACTCGGCTTGGCCATCAATGCACGCATCCCGGCAAGCTGCTGAATCTGATCGATGCTGCCTCGAGCACCTGAATGACGCATCACCCAGATCGGGTTCAGATACGGCTTGCCGTCGCGGGTATCATTCTTCATCGCATTCATCATCGCGCTGGTTACTTCCACACGAGCGTGCGTCCAGGCGTCAATGATCTGATTGTAGCGTTCGCCCTCGGTCAGGATACCATTATGGTAATTCTTCATGATCTTATCGACTCGCTTTTGAGTCTTATCAATAATCCCGGGCTTTTCATCCGGAATCCGCATGTCTGTCAAACCAAAGCTGATACCTGCAAGGGCTGCCCGTTTAAAGCCGAGTTCTTTAATATTATCCAGCAAGTCAATCGTGTCACTGCTGCCGCACAACTCAAAGCAATCATGGATCACCGTACCGAGCTGTTTTTTACCCATTGTCACATTGTAAAACGGCATCTTCTCCGGCAGAATATCATTGAACAGACACCGCCCCGGAGTCGTCTCGACCACATGACCTTTTTCATCCCCGTCAGTGTTTCGAGAGACCTTACCTTCCGGCAAACGCACCTTAACTTTTGCCTGGACATCGACTTTTCCCATATCCATCGCAGTGATGGCCTCAACAGGATCTCGGAAGAGCATCCCTTCGCCCTTCTTGTCCTCTAGCATATGCGTAATATAAAAATTACCGAGTACAATATCCTGCGAAGGACTCAGCATTGGAGCGCCACTGGACGGTGCAAAAATATTATTCGTCGCCATAATCAGCGTATGGGCCTCAACCTGGGCCTCAATACTCAACGGCAGGTGAACCGCCATCTGGTCACCGTCAAAGTCCGCGTTAAAGCCGCCGCACACCAGCGGGTGCAGCAGAATCGCGTTCCCTTCGATCAGCACCGGCTCAAATGCCTGAATACCCATCCGATGAAGCGTCGGGGCACGGTTCAGCATTACAGGGTGCTGATGAATGACTTCTTCCAGAATATCCCAAACATGTTCCTCTCGTCGTTCGAGCATGCGTTTGGCACTCTTGATCGTATCGGCTAATCCGCGATCCTTGAGCTTACGAATGATAAACGGCTGGAACAGTTCCAGGGCGATTTTCTTGGGCAGGCCACATTGGTTCAGTTTCAAACTGGGGCCAACGACGATAACGGACCGAGCCGAATAGTCCACGCGCTTACCAAGTAAGTTTTCACGGAAACGGCCTTGCTTACCCTTGATCATATCCGTCAACGACTTGAGCGGACGGTTATTGCTGCCCAGTACAGGACGACGACATCGGCTGTTATCCAACAATGAATCAACCGCCTGCTGCAGCATCCGTTTTTCGTTTCGGATAATAACTTCCGGCGCATTCAGATCGATCAGTTTTTTCAGACGGTTGTTCCGGTTAATGATCCGGCGATACAGATCGTTCAGGTCACTGGTCGCGAAGTTGCCGCTTTCAAGCATGACCAACGGACGCAGATCCGGAGGAATCACCGGAGCGACTTCCATAATCATCCATTCCGGCTTGTTTTCACTGGATCGAATCGCATTAACGATCTTCAGTCGTTTGGTCAGATCCTTGATCTTCTGCTTGCTCTTGGTATCATTAATTCCCTGATGCAGTTCGACAGCAAGCTCGTCCAACTCCAACTTACCCAACAACTCTTTAATCGCTTCGGCACCCATCGTCGCCTTAAAGCAGTTGCCGTATTTGTTCTGGGCATTGCGGTATTCGTCTTCGGTCAGAAGTTGCTTAAGCTTCAAAGGACTCTGACCAATGTCTGTTACCACATAATCCTGAAAGTAAACGATTTTTTCAATATCTGATGTCTTCATCCCCAGCAGCGTACTGAGACGACTGGGCAAGGCCTTAAAGAACCAAATATGCACAACGGGCGCGGCTAAGTTAATATGCCCCATGCGTTTGCGGCGAACCCGGCTGTGTGTTACCTTCACGCCGCAACGATCACAAACGATGCCTTTAAACTTGGTCCCTTTATACTTTCCACAGGAACACTCCCAGTCCCGTTCGGGGCCAAAAATGCGTTCACAGAACAGACCGTCTTTTTCGGGTCGATAGGTTCGATAATTAATCGTTTCCGGCTTGCGTACCTCGCCGAAAGACCAACTCCGAATATCATTCGGACCTGCTAATGTAATTTGCACCGAACCGTAATCATTTATGCGATCGTAAATTGATTCTACCATTTTCAAACCAACTCCGACTTATGTCGATTTTTTCCCGTCAATCGCGGGCGTTTATGACGCTTCTTGAATTCTAATCTTATAACTTTACAGCGGCATCGAACCGATCCGCTTCTTTTCAAGCTGAATGTTCAGGCCAAGACCGCGAATCTCGTTACAAAGCACATCAAAAGAGATGGGCGTGCCCGCTTCCAGCGTATTCGTCCCCTTGACCATCGACTCGTATATCTTCGTCCGGCCTTCGATGTCGTCACTCTTAACCGTCAGCAATTCCTGCAGGGTGTAAGCGGCGCCATAGGCCTCCAACGCCCACACTTCCATCTCACCGAATCGCTGACCACCTGTACGGGCCTTACCGCCCAGCGGTTGCTGCGTAATCAAGCTGTAGGGACCGGTCGAACGAGCGTGAATCTTCTCATCAACCAGATGGTGCAGTTTCAGCATATAAATATAGCCGATGGTAACATTCTGATCGAAAGGCTCACCTGTGCGGCCGTCGTAGATGCGTGTCTTCAACTCCGGAGGAATTACGGCTGCTATCTCATCTGGGGCGAAAGTTGTTTTGTCCCCATAAGTTGATAATTGATAGTTTGCCTCTTCGACAAAACGATCAACAAAATTATTGGCACTACGATCAGAGTTAAAGTGAATGCTCAAACGTTCAGAAAGATTCTGTTTCCCTTTTCCAGCTATGCCAATATAGCCCTCATTAACTCGATCAGTTAAACAATTTTTGAAGAAATACAAACCCTGACGATTCTGTACCGATTTCAAAGATTCTTTACACGCCGGGAGCCACGGCTTACCATCATCGCAACTAATGGCGGCCTTACACTTTCTAAATTGCTCTGTCAATTTTTGACTGCTGTCAACTATTTTTCTACACCTTGTAATATCTCCAGCTTTTTTGGGTATTCTGTTAAACCGAGATAAATGCCGTCGATCATCACTGCGAGGTAAACGATCAGGATAGTCACCAATTAGGGCGTTTTCTAATGCTTCCAACTCATCAGAAGTAAGTTTACCGTCATCATCGGTATAGACGACCTTAAAAGAACTCAACCAGCAATCAAAACCAATTCCCAGAAGCTTTTTGTGTTCATTATTATTTGCTATTTTCTTTAATGCGTTGAGCTTATCCCGAATAAAGTTAAACTCGAAATTCTCCACTCCCCTCGAAACAAACTCGTTCGCCTCTTCGGTTACATTAAAGATGTCTTCTTCGGTCGCCCCGGCAAAGACCGGTGTCATTGCATCAAAACCAAGCACCTTACCCGCCCAGCCAAGATGCGTTTCAAGAATCTGTCCCACATTCATACGGGAGGGTACACCCAGCGGATTCAGGCAAATATCAACCGGCGTTCCGTCTTCTAAGAATGGCATATCTTCAACCGGCATAATCTTGGCGATAACACCCTTGTTACCATGGCGTCCAGCCATCTTGTCGCCAATCGAAAGGGTTCGCTTGGTCGCGACATAAATTTTAACCATCTCAAGGACGCCGCTTTTCAGTTCATCGCCATGCTTCATCGAATCCAACTTCTGCTTTTTCTCTCCTTGGAGCTGGACAATCTTAGGCCAGTACTGATCGACGATTTTCTGAGCATCGCTGCGGACTTTCGCGGGCTTGATCCAAGCAACATCGAATTCTCCGATCTGCTCATAAAGAACATCGTTGTCGTCGCTGGCCCCCGCCTTCTGTCGTGTCGCCGGGTCCACCACCTCGATCTTCAGGGACTCATGAATATCATCCATCATCTGCCTGAACAGGTCACATTCTTTCGTAACGATATCCGCCTCGACCTGCCGCATCTTATCTTTAAGCGCTTTTCGTTCTTCATCTGTTTCAGCGGCACGGCGTTTGAAGTGGCGCGTCTTAATAACAACGCCTTCGTAACCGCTAGGCACTTCCAGTGAATCATTTTTCACATCCTCACCGGCCCGGCCGAAAATCGCGTGCAAAAGTTTTTCTTCCGGCGTCAATTCTGTTTTGCTCTTGGGCGAAACTTTGCCCACAAGAATGTCATCCGAACTAACCCGCGTCCCTTCGCGGACGATACCGTGCTCATCAAGATTCCGCAGGGCCTTTTCACTGACATTCGGAATGTCGCGGGTAAACTCTTCGCGACCAAGCTTCGTCTCGCGAACCTCAACACTGAACTCATCAATATGAATACTGGTAAACGCATCCTCTTTGACCAGCTTTTCGCTGAGCAAAATAGCATCCTCGAAGTTGTAACCGTCGAAAGGAACAAATGCGACCAGTATATTTTTCCCCAACGCCAAGCAACCCTGGCTGGTTCCACCACCATCGGCGATGATCTGACCTTTTTTGACTTTATCCCCAAGTTCAATAATGGGCTTCTGGTTCAAACAAGTTCGCTCGTTCAGGCCAATATATTTTTCCAGCGGATACTCATCAGTCTGGTCAATAACAATATGGGTCGCATCCACCGCCGTGATCGTTCCAGACTGGCGGGCCTTAACAACCATGCTGGAGTTAGCGGCCACTTCCACTTCCATACCGGTCCCCACCAAGGGCGTTTCAGTTCTCAGCAACGGTACAGATTGGCGCTGCATATTCGAACCCATCAACGCACGGTTGGCGTCATCATGCTCCAAAAATGGGATCAAAGCCGCCGAAATACCCACCGTCTGACGCGGCGAAACATCCACGAAATTAACTTCACTGCTGTCACACTGGGTCAGTTCGCCGTCTTTTCGTGCCAAAACCAGACCTTCGTGCAGTTTATTCTTTTTAGTGTCAACCATGCTCGGCGGAGCAAAAACCACATTGATTTCCTCATCCGCACGCAAATGAACAATTTCATCCATCAGCTTTTTATTTTTCACTTTTCGATACGGCGAAATCAGGAAACCATACTCATCAACTTTGGAAAAAAGACCAAGTGACACGATCAGGCCGATGTTGGTCCCTTCCGGCGTCTCAATCGGACACACGCGACCGTAGTGGCTGATATGCACATCACGCACCTCAAAACCGGCTCGTTTACGGTTCAAACCGCCCGGCCCTAAGGCACTCAATCGTCGTTCATGGGTCAACTGGCTCAGGGCATTGGTCTGATCGACCACCTGGCTCAGTTCACCCCGACCAAAGAAGAAATCGATACTGGAAGAGACACTCTTGCTGTTGACCAAATCAGCCACACGAGTAATATCTTCCTGACTTTTCATACTCATCCGTTCCTGAACGGTGCGGCGGAGTTTCAGCAGCCCCTTGCGAATCTCACTGGCGGCCAACTCGTCAATCGTTCGCAGACGGCGATTACCCAAGTGGTCAATATCGTCGATCTCGCCCTCATTGTTCCGCAAACCCAAAACATACTTCATCGTACGCAGGAAGTCTTCCGAACACAGCGCCATCTGATCCAGCGGAACATTAGTTCCGAATTTGCGATTCAGACGGAATCGTCCAACCTTGCCCAGACGATACCGGTTGGTGTCATAAAACTTTTCTTCAAAAAGAGTCTTCGCCTTCTCCGCATGAGCGGGATTGCCCGGACGCAACCGTGCATAAATCCTCATCAGAGCTTCTTCGTGGCTTTCAGTTTTGTCCTCCGCCAGCGTCGTAAGAATCAGCGTGTCCCCCGCATTTACAATCACTTCCACAGAGTCCAGTTCACTGGCCTGTATCGAAGCCACCGCGTCGCCCAACTGGGCACCCGCGTCAACCAGTATCTCGCCGCTCTCAGTATCGACAATCGGGCCGACCGACCACATCGTCGGTTCAAGCTTTTTGACCTTGACAGATTTGGTTTTATAGAACAGACGGATCAGGTCTTCGGTCTTGCCGTATTTTTCATCCATCGCCCGCAGAAAAGTCGTCGCGGGAATCTTGCTGGACTGGTCAATCCGAATGACCATCACATCCTTTTTGGTGACGGAAATTTCGATCCAGCTTCCGCGCTCCGGGATAATTCGCGCACCGTGAAGAATCCGGTCGCCGTCCTTGCTGTCAATCCCAAAGTCCACACCCGGGCTACGGTGAAGCTGATTAACGATCACACGCTCGGCTCCGTTGATAATAAATTCGCCGCCGCCAATCATCACGGGCATTTCACCCAGATAGATCGCCTGCTCGGCAATATCATCAGCGTTCTGCCGTTTGAGCCGGCAGTGAACCTTCAGCGGGCGACCATAGGTCAAACGAAGTTCCCGACACTGTTCGAGTGTGTAGCGGGGCTTTTCCAGTTCATATCCGAGATATTCCAGTTCCATCGTCTTATCATAGCTGACAATGGGGAAAATCTCCCGGAACAGCGCTTCTAAGCCCGAGTCCTTGCGCTTATTGAGCGCAGCGTCCAACTGGATAAACCGACCATAGCTGTCTAACTGCACCTCGGTCAGGTCCGGCACTCCTATCGCATCGTCGATTTTACCGAAATTCCGGATGGTTCGTAACTTCATTCGACCTGTCTCCATTACAACTCGCTTTTTTGTTTTGACCCTGCCTGAGGCGCTTCATAAAAACTCAAGGGACGAAACCGGGAGAATCATCCCAGCCGCCCTATTGTATACTTTATTGCCAGACAGTTATTACACAGGTTTTTTAATCCAAATTACATCCTGTGAAAAATTACTCAATGGCTGCAACAGCACCAGCCGCTTCAAGTGCAACCCTGGCTTCTTCGGCCTCTTCCTTCGAAACGCCTTCTTTAACTGCTTTCGGCGCCGCATCGACCACGGCCTTGGCTTCTTTCAGGCCCAGACCGGTCAACGCACGAACTTCCTTGATGACCTGAATCTTCTTGTCACCGATTTCCTTCAGAATAACATCAAAGCTGGTCTTTTCTTCTTCAGCCGCTTCGCCGCCGGCCGCAGGACCAGCCATCATCACAGCACCACCAGCTACCGGCTCGATGCCGTGTTCGTCCTTCAGATAATCCGCCAGTTCTTTGGCCTGCATAAGTGTCAGGGCAACAATCTTATCGCCCAACTCTTTAGTTTCCGCACTAAACTCTTTTGCTGTTGTTTCATCTGACATTTCATTAACTCCTATCGTTCTTAAGTGTTTCGCGGTAGCCGGACTACGCCGTCCGTTTAACCTCATCGGGACAGCCGCGACAACAAAACCTACTCTCTTATTTAATCAACCTCAGCCAAAGGCCGAGTCCTAAACTAAAAACTACAAACTTCTTTACGCAGCTTCTTCGAGTTTCTCGATTACGCTCTTAACACAACCGGCAATAACACCACCAGGACCGAGCAAAGCACCGGCCACATTGGCACCAGGCGTCAGAGCAAGCTGAACAACCTGACCCTGCAGTTCCACGCAGGTCAGCATCTTGGAAAGCTCCTTAACGCCGTCGGCAGACATCAAGACACCATCTACATAAGCACCCTTTGGCGTAATCGCTTTGATCTTCTTAGCCAAATCGACAATCTCTTTGGCAATATCAACCACACTGTCACCGCCATAGGCAACCGTACAGGAACCCGCTGAAAAAACGCCACACGCCGCATCCAACCCCATCTTCTGAAGGGCCATACGCATCAGGGAATTTTTGACAACCGTCAGATGAATTCCCTTCTTCTTCAATTCGCCGCGCAGGATATTGTTGTCAACACCGCTAACCCCCGTCAGGTCAACCACGATAAACTCACTGATGCCGTTAAATACCTTTTCGTATTCGTTTTGAACAAGATTTTTGACAAGATAACTCATAGCTTACCTCTTTAATCTAAAAAAGACCTATCGGCCTAAGTTTCTTTAAGGGTTAAGACGCAACAGATACATCCACCAACACGCTGGGACTCATTGTCGCGGTCAGGCAGATATTCTTGACATAAACACCCTTCAGTGCTTGCGGCCTCATCTTCGCAATATGGTTAATAAACGCCTGTGCATTTTCCTGCAACTTGTCCGCCTCAAAGCTGAGTTTGCCAACAACACCATGAATGTTCCCGCCAGAATCGTTTCGGAACTCAACTTTACCGGCCGCAAACTCCTTTACGGCATCAATAACATTCGGCGTAACCGTTCCGTTTTTCGGCGACGGCATCTTGCCCTGAGGCCCCAGAATACGACCCAACTTCCCGGCCTTGCCCATTACTTTCGGAGCGGCAATCGCCACATCAAAATCCATCCAGCCCTTCGAAACTTTTTCAATCAACTCATCACAACCGGCTTCAATCGCTCCGGCCGCCTTGGCGGCTTCGGCCTCTGAATCCTCGCAAAAAGCAATGACTTTTCGCGCCTTTCCGATACCATTGGGAAGCGAAATCGCTCCGCGAATCATCTGGTCTGCCTGCTTGGGGTCAATCCCTAAATGCATCACACATTCAATTGTCTGATCGAACTTCGTCGAGCCAAATGCCTTGACCTTTTTAACCGCATCCGCTAAGGACAACACCTCGCGGACCACCTTTTTCTCGTCCGAACTGTAGCGCTTACTTCTTTTTCTCATAATATTCCTCGCGAAATAAATTAACTAAGATTTTCGCTCCCACTGCAAAGCCGTGGTCAGCAACAATATTTTTTATATTTCATCAACCCTTATTTCGAACTCCGTTACAACAAACAGAGTGTGCGAACAGGACTTAACCTTCGACTTCAATCCCCATACTGCGAGCCGTACCCTCAATAATGAGGTCGGCCTTCTCAAGATCATAAGCATTCAGGTCTTCAAACTTTATTTCCACGATCTTTCGGATTTGGGCCTTGGTTACCTTGCCGACCTTTTCCTTGTTCGGCACACCACTGCCCTTGGCCAATCCAGCTTCTTTCTTGAGCAAAACCGCCGCCGGAGGACTTTTGACGATAAAGTCAAAGCTGCGATCGGCATAAACGCTGATCTCAACCGGAACGGTCATCCCATTCATATCTTTCGTTCGTTCGTTGAACTGCTGAACAAACTGGCCAATATTAACGCCATGCTGGCCCAGCGCCGGACCAATCGGGGGGGCCGGAGTCGCCTGTCCGCCGGAAGCTTGTAATTTAATTTTACCTGTAATTTCTTTTGCCATTGTAAATCTCGCTTTTTATAAAATCATTGTATACTTGTATTCCTGCATATACGCGTATACTTAAACTATACTTTTTCTATCTGCCAGTACTCAATATCCAACGGCGTACTGCGGCCAAAAATCGAAACAATCACTTGCACCATTCCGCGCTCGCCGTCAATGTCATCCACCACGCCCTCAAAATTCTCAAAGGCCCCTTCGCGAATCTTCACCACATCACCCTTTTCAAATTCCATTTTGATATTCGGGGTATCTTCCGGCTTCTCGATTTCTTTCAGCATCCTGGCGACATCGGTATCCCGCATCGGAGTCGGCACGCCCTCGGTACCGATAAAGTCACCAACGCCCATCGTTTCTTTGATAGCATACCACACATCATCCGGAACGCGACCATCCTCTTTCGGTTCAACTTCCATAAAGACATAGCCCGGATATAGCTTGCGCTTGAACACACGCTGTTTACCGGCACGAATCCGCTTAAGCTGTTCGATCGGAACCACAATCCGCCCAACGCCTTCGACAGCTTCAACCTGCATTTTACGCGCCAGGGATTCCCTGACCCGTTCTTCTTTATTGGATGCAACCCGTAAAACGAACCATTGCATAAAAGTCTATCCCTTCCAAAGCAACCTGGACGGTCAACTGTTAATATAGATTGACAACTTCGCTAAAGAACAACCGAAAACCAAGATCAACCAACCCCAATCCGGTCGCCATCATCGCAACCACAGAAATAACAATCAGCGTTGAGTTAATAATCTCTTTCCGGCTAGACCAGCTAACCTTCTTGATCTCACCCTCTGCAGCAATCAAAAAATCAGCAATCACGGGCTTATTGCTGAGCCAGTAAATCAGAGCGGCAAACACCGTACAAACCGCCGCCGGAATCATTGTATCAAGCCAAACATTATCGAAAACAAGTAGTTTCTCGTGCAACCGCCAGCAACCAACAGCCACGATCAACATCAATGTCATCGCAGTCCACAACCGGGAGTTCTTTCCCTGACTTCGCTTGTAAATTTTCAAATTCATCGTGTTGCCTCGTTCGCTTCGATTATTTTTCCTCAGCGGCCTCGCAGGCCTCCATTTTTAGAGCAGGCCAGGAGGGAGTCGAACCCGCAACCTTCGGTTTTGGAGACCGATGCTCTGCCAATTGAGCTACTGACCTATGGGTAATTATTTACGGCGGATCTTGTGAACCGTATGCTTTCGTTCCCGTTTGCAAAACTTCTTCAGCTCAAACTTAGGAGTCCCACCCTGCACATTCACTTCCGTACGGTAGTTACGATCCCCGCACTCCTTACACTCCAGCCAGATATATTCTCTTTTTTTTGATTTTGCCATTACAGCAGGACCTCTCTGATAAAACACAGCGACCTTTCCACAACGAACCCATGCAGAAAGGACTCAAAAAGACGCCGTGCATTTAACACGACGTCTTAATGGCTTAATTTCAAGTTACTCTATGACCTTTGTGATAACACCGGCACCCACCGTACGGCCGCCTTCACGAATCGCGAAACGAAGTCCTTCTTCCATTGCGATACTGGAGATGATTTCACCGGTCATTTCAATATTGTCACCCGGCATACACATCTCAACGGCTTTGCCTTCACGGCTCTTGATCTCAGTGATCGCACCAGTGACATCCGTTGTGCGGAAGAAGAACTGAGGGCGATAGCCCGGGAAGAACGGAGTATGACGGCCACCCTCTTCTTTTGTCAGCACATAAACTTCAGACTCAAACTTCGTATGAGGGGTAATGGTGCCGGGTTTGGCCATAACCTGCCCGCGTTCGAGATCTTTCTTTTCAACGCCCCGAACCAGCAGACCCACATTATCGCCGGCCTGGCCGTCTTCTAAGGTCTTATTGAACATCTCAACGCCGGTCACGGTTGTCTTACGGACCTCGTCACTCAGACCAACGATCTCAATTTCGTCACCGACATGAATAACACCGCGTTCGATACGGCCGGTACCCACAGTACCACGACCCTTGATGCTGAACACATCTTCAACCGGCATCAGGAACGGCAGGTCAACAAGGCGTTCCGGAACCGGAATGTACTCGTCCACCGCCACCATCAGTTCGTCAATGGACTTACAGGCCTCGTCATCGCCACCCTCAGCTTCCATCGCCGCCAGAGCGGAACCTCTGATGATCGGAATCTCATCGCCAGGGAAGTCATACTTATCCAGCAATTCACGCATTTCCATTTCGACCAGTTCGATCAGTTCAGGATCGTCCACTTGGTCGACTTTGTTCAGGTAAATAACGATCTTCGGCACATTTACCTGACGCGCCAAAAGGATATGCTCACGCGTCTGAGGCATCGGACCGTCGCTGGCGGCGACCACCAAAATCGCACCATCCATCTGGGCGGCACCGGTAATCATGTTCTTGACATAGTCAGCGTGACCCGGGCAGTCCACATGGGCGTAGTGACGGTTATCCGTCTCGTACTCCACATGAGCGGTGTTAATCGTAATGCCGCGTTCCTTTTCTTCAGGAGCATTATCGATTTCATCAAACGCCTTCGGGGTCATGCCCGACTTCTTTGCCATACGCATCGTGATAGCAGCTGTCAGCGTCGTTTTACCATGGTCAATATGACCAATGGTCCCAATGTTTACATGCGGTTTCGTTCTTTCGAATACTGCCTTAGCCATTGTCAATAACCTCCAGATATTCTCGTTAGTTTGCGAAAGTTAACTTTTATTTTATTTTTGAATACGCTTTTTACACTCTATAACAATAACATGGCCAACACGGTTGCATCATTTTTTCCAACGATTAACCGCCCTTCATCGCCGCTTTCCGGCTGTTTTGTCGGCCCTGCTTATACACTTTAGCTGCTGACGAGATTCGAACTCGTGACCTCGTCCTTACCAAGGACGCGCTCTACCGACTGAGCTACAGCAGCAAACTCGCTCAAAAAACTACGGTACCAGTCCTGATAACCCAAACCTTAGCCAAATATCATAACACCCATCAGCATAAATAAGGGTAGAGAATCCCTGTCTTACCGCAATAGCAAAAATGAGAGTATATAAATCTAAACCGCGAAGTGCAACGAGAAAAAATGAGATTTTTCAGAAAAAAACATTTTTTCTCTCTCAGCCCAATTGTCTACTCGCCCGTACCCCCCTCAGGAACTTCTGGCTCCTGAGAAGCAGGAGGATTCAACTGCCTGTCCAAATCCCCCATGAAAACGGACCAATTCGGTCTTTCTTCTTTGGAAATTGATGACATCTTCTCAAAAAACAGCATTTTAGAAGCGTGTTCGATCTCTTTTTCTGAAAAATAACCCTTTATCATAGCCGCCAGAGGCGAATCTTTCTTGATATCTGATAATCCGAGTCTACTTTCGATGTATTCGACAGCTTTTTTCGGTTCGCCATCATAGAGGTAGACATTGAATGCTTCAAAGTTCGTTCGATCCGAATAAAGTTTTTCTGACAGTGAATAATTAATGCCGGACAGGTATGCCGACGCCTGTTCCCATGCTTTTGCTTTCACCAACCGGAAAATTATCTGTTCACGAACCCGCACAAGCAATTCCTGGTCTTTTTTTCCAGCGGCCTTTTGTTCAGCAATATCAAGGATATCGCGAACATATTCTCCTTTTGCTGCACCAGTGCCTTCTAGTCCAGGCAGCCAATCCAGTAAAAAACCTGCTTCCTGACGCTGACAAATGCTTTTAATCGCCAGCCAAACGCGATCACTGTGTCCATTGCCATTAAGTAGCACCAAAAGCCATTCCAAATCTGTCGTGTCACCGGTTTGACCCGCGACATCAATGACAACCTGCTGAACCGCAAGACTTGGGTCCCGCATAAGACTATTTTTCTTGAACAGCTCAAGTGCCCGAACCTTATCCACATAGGATATCCCCTGAACCGCCGCTAAACGCAAAGCGGGGTCATTTTCAACAGCCGTCGCATCCATAAACAGCGGCCCGAATAAAATACACGCAGAATCTTTTGCCCCACCCTGCCCACACAGATGAGCCAAAATCGCCAGTAATTCCGCGCGGAGTTCTTTATCCAGAGAGATAGATTTCTGATATCTGTCGTTAAGGAGCCCAAGATATGACTGCATGGAATCGCTACTCAAGTTGTTTAATTCCAATATCTTACGGATTATTCCGGCGCCTTTTATGCAATCAACCGAAGATTCAGATTGAAGATACCCCGCAGCGATCTCAAGCGTCTCAATCTTTATACTCTCGGACAATTTGATGGGGGAACCGGGCGAAAAGGCGAAAAAGCACGCCTCACCCAAGGCCTCCAACATCACAAGTTTGACCTCGGCGTCCTCTTCCAACTTCAACCGCTCCAACAGCACGGCGGCGGGATTCAGCGCACTCATGTTCATCAATGATTTTGCGGCTTGAAGACGAACCTCCCGTGAACTATCCGAAAGCAGAGAAAGTAATTTTTCACGAAGCCCCTCTCCGATAACAGGATACTTTGAGGCTTTGGACAAGGCCCAAAGCCGGACAGGAGCCAAATCAAATCCCATTGTATCCAGAATTATCTCGCCCCGGTTCGCCTCGTCCAGGGATTCATACTGCTTATCCAAAGCGGAAAGATACAGCTTTTGCCACCGGTCGCGTTCGGACTGAACCTGCCGCAATTTCATTTCCTGACGGAGCAGTCGTTCTCTTCTGATATCTTCAGGACTCTTAAGCTGAAGCTCATCTAAAATCCCCAACCAGACCGTCCGACTTGCGCCCACCGGAATCCCAAACGCCTCCTGTAAAGCCGTTTCAGCGGCTTTCGCGACCTCCGCATCCGGGCCGTCCAGCAATTTGATCAAACCTCGCAATGCCGTCGGTTCCGGCCGCAGTTGTAAAGCATAGACAGCATTCATACGAATCTGATGATCAATCTCCTTATTCTGGATGATTTGGTCGAGAGAACCGGCAACGACGGAATAATCAAACACTAACATGGCCTCGGCCGACAGTTTGGCCTGTTCAGTCGATTCGCCCCGCAGAATCCTCAGCAGGGGTTCCTGGAAAATATCGAGAGAGTCTATCGTTTGACTCAAAACGCGGCTTTTAATGAGTGCCTTGCACACCGCCTGACGGGCTTGCGGATTTTCCTCTGATTTCAAGGCCAAAAGCAATGCGTCTCGGCCCTGCCCATCATTTTGCAACAGTAAACCTACCGCCGCATCAACACGAATATCATCCGTACTGCCCTGCTGCAGCGCATCTCGATAGATACGAAATTCACGGGCAGACGCTTCGGTTTCTATGGGGCCAGCCGCCGCCAAACTCGGATTCTTGGCCTCTTGGCTGCACGCAACCACAGACAGAATAAAGAGATAAAAAAAGAAACTATAAATTCGAAAAACACTTGATTTCACAATGACTCCGATAATTTCTAAATATCTGCGGTGCAGTTACCAAATAATTCAGCATAACTGAGTTTATAGTATCAAAAAATGTGAAACAATCAAATGAGAATAAGGGAAATTCCGCAAAATACGAGCCAAAAACCAAAAACCCCGTAATTACCACAGTTTTTGATTGACACAGAAAGTATATCTATAGTAACATAGTCTTTAGCTCCTTCTGCCGTCTGTGGTCATAGCCCTTAGAAGTTCACCAACTTCTATTTCTCCTTCCGGCCACAGGCGGATTTTTTTTGCAATTCCGCCATATCTCAGACGGTTTAAAGCTTCAAATGATCCGGGCCGGGTAAAATGCTACTTGTTCCCGATTAAGGATTTTCATTCTCCTGCGTTTACATTATAGATTTGCAGGTGTGCCGTTACGGGGAAATGGTCAGAAGGGTAGCGACCGCCAAAGGTTCGCGCATCAACCGCAACTTCTACAATCTCCACGGTTTCATCGATGAGAATATGGTCCAGACACGGCCCCGCCGGTTTCTTGCCGAATGCGTGAAAGGTCGTAATCCCCGGTTGGTCGGGATGCAAAGAGTGCCATACATCAACCATGGGCAAACAAAATGTACCCCTCCCCAGAAGTAACGCCATAGCAGAATTATCGGTATCCATGTTGAAATCGCCCATAACAATCACAGGGTCCCGGTATTTTCGTTTGGCAATTTCTTTGCCGAGCAGGTCCATACTGTATTGACGAGAACTCTGGGATTGATGGTCCAAATGCAGATTATACACATAAAAACTCTTTCCGGTAACGGTCTCTGTTAATCGAGCCCATGTGCAAATACGAGGGTACTTATTGCCCCAATGCCTTGAGCCAGGTTTCCAGGGCATATTGGAAAACCAGAATGTACCCGTATCGGCCATACTGAAACGATCGCGCCGGTACAGAATAGGGCAGGCCTCGCCCACACGACCGCCGACATCTCTGCCGACCGAGATAATCTTATACTGAGGCAAGGCCCGCTTAATATCCTGTATTTGAAAATAAAGCGCCTCCTGCAAACCAATAATGTCAACCGAATGGTCAGCAAGGGTATCAAACACGATATCTTTTCGGTAAACCCAGCTGTTGTCACCATCGTTGGCAGAGCCACACCGGATGTTAAATGTCATGATATTGACAAGGCCGGGTGAAATCTCGGGAAACAGTGCTTCACGGGGAACGATCTTCGCTCGCTGAGAACACGACGATAGTGCAAACAAAAAAAATACACCTATCCAAATAAGTGGCCTGGTAAACTTCAAAATAACTCTCCTGTGTCGATAAGACCTCTGTCGAAAAATAAATCGGTACTGTATTCTTTTTCGGCCTTTTTTAATAATTTGGCCCAATAAAATACCGAATTCCAATATCTATCCGGGCACACGCAAATGTGTTTTTAGGATTTTCTTGAAAAACTTCATACCATCCCTATAATGCAGTATTCGGAATCATTGAATTGAGTTTCAATCTGTCAACATAAACTTAAGCGGCCGAGTGGCGGAATGGCAGACGCTGGGGATTTAAAATCCCCTGCCCGTAACGGGCGTGTGGGTTCGACTCCCACCTCGGCTACCACTTTTTGCTGGGAACGCGGGCGTCTCGCCCGCACTTCAAGCCAAGCAGGCACCGTCAAAGACAGTAAGCTGTTTTTTGGGGGTGACTTCCATTGATTCTTTTTCTCCCGGAACCTTAAAAACGACCCATTTGTTGACTGTGTCAAGAGGTGAAACGGCTAAGAACCATTCTCTCTTAATCGTCACTTTTTTGCACGCTTTTTGATGGATTCGGCCAAATATCGAATCTTTTTAACAACCGCTCCGTCAATTCCATCGGCAGGCCCATGACATTGGTGAACGACCCGTCGATGCGTTCGACGAACTCGTCACCGGTCTCCTGGATACCGTAGGCCCCGGCCTTGCCCTGCCACTGGCCGTTTGTAATATGGCCGGCAATCTGTGCCTCGGTTAGTTGCCGCGGATACACAACCGTCGTATCCGACTCGACAATCTCGATGTCTTTTTCAATACATACCATCGCAAGACCCGTAATAACTTTATGGGGTTTGCTGAACAGCTTGCGGGTGATTTCCTCGGCGTGGTCGGCATCGTCGGGCTTGCCAATAATCTCACCGTCCAGATCAACCACGGTATCGGAGCCCACCACAACCGCGTTCGGGAACCGTGCCGCAACATCCCTGGCCTTAGCCAGCGCCAATACCTTCGTGTGCTCTTCAGAAGTCATGCCGTCTGTATCATATGCGGACTCATCAACGGCAGATGGAATGATCTCAAAACAGTATCCTGCTTGGGCCAGCAAATCCCGCCGCCGCGGCGATGCTGACGCCAAAATAAATTGTGACTTTTGAATGTCTTCCATGCCTCAAGAAGTTTTCCTACTTTTCCTTGACAGAAATAGTGAACTCAACCGGCAATCCTTTCTCGGGTGCGATCAGAAAGTCCCTTACCGTATAAGACAACTTGACCGCCTTACGATCGTCAGACAGCTTGACCCGAGCGATCATTGTCGAGCGGGCCGGGAGGGTTATCGACGCCGGACCTGATGTACCGATTCGTTTCAATTCAAGGTCGATCAGCGCGTTATTGGCAACTTCAAAAAAGGCGATATTATTTCTGTTGACATAATGCGGTTTCGAGACGGTTACACAACGGTCGAACAGCGGTTTGAGATATTCAGCGCGGCCGATCAGCCGGTTTTTATGCCAGACCGCCGTGCGTCCGGCAAACAGGGCCTCTTTGATCGATTCAACCGTTTGCTCTGCGGCGAAAACCAGCGTCAGTGTCCGATGTTTTTCTGCCGTATAGTGATAATCAATGGACGGGTGATGAATATCTGAGTTGCCAAGCATCGTCAGGTTTTTTTCGAGACACCACTGATGCGCATTGGGATAATAACTCCCGCCGTTGGCCACTTCCATTCCGTGGAGCCATTTTTTGGTGTACATCGTCGTTTGCACATCCATCCAGCGGCCGCGTTTTTCGCCTTTCCATGCGTGATGGTTCCAAAAGACGAACGCCTTTTGCTGATTCGCATTTTCGATCACCTCCAGAAACGTCGGTGTATCCAGCAGGTCAATGTCGTCCAGATACAAAGCGTTATAATGTCCCGGCGGTGTGTCGCGGGTTATTTCTGCGGCCTTGATCAAAAGGATGTTCTTTTCCCTGGCGCCTTGTTTGGCGACCTCAAAGGGGCGGTTATGGTTGGTCGGCAGGTCACCCTTATGCGGTTGGTATTCGATGTGGTCGCTCAGTGCAATAGCATCCAGACCCTCTCGTGCTGCTTCATCGACACGGACGGTCGGCCAGACCAGACCGTCTGAAAAGACCGTATGCATATGGAGATCGCAAATCAGGGTCTTGCTACCCGGAATGTCCGGGAAATAATTCTGTGCGAAGCTGAACGAGGCAATACAAAGTAACAACAAAACAACAAAACCAACCTTAGATATCTTCATGTTCTTTACCTTTTCTTAAATATTTGGCTCTCATTCAAATAAATTGGTTAATCATCTCGATCAATTTACCATAAGTCCTGTACTTTAATGCCCTTAGCTTTTCCGGGCATCCGGAAAATTCATTAGTAATAGTAATCACTTAACAATGCTCAATAATTTATATTTACTGAAAAATGGGTTCGTTTGGTAATTTCGCGTTTTTTACAGCTAAACATCGATTTTCAATGGTAACACGTTTCAGTCGTGCTCTTTTACCTATTCCACAAAATGGGTTCGTTTGGTAATTTTATGTTTTGGGCGTTGGATTTCATATCTGTGTACCTGACCAAACCCGGCCAGAGTCAACCAGACTCCAATGGAACCTGCCCTAACTGCCATACAATAATTGTCAAATAATTGACGCATCTGAGATTTCGCAAATAAATATACCTTCTAAGGAACTGTGCATAAA
>JAGGWF010000103.1 GCA_021157685.1 Planctomycetota bacterium
ATTGTTGCCAAACAGGGCAAGTTGGCTTTTTATGTCTTTGACAGTTTGTCAGATCTGTTGACGACTTGGGCGACGGATTTAATGGTCGGCAATTTTTTCAGTGTGACCTGTCCTTATCTATACGGGTTGGATACCCTTGCTTATTTTGCTTTAATACGTGATCGTCACTCCCTCCAGATGGTTGCCCGTATTCGCGGAACCACACAACTGCTTTTGGATGTCTATCATTTGGAGGGTACACGCTATATTCATCCGCTGAAAGTCTGGAATCGGCATTCACATACCATGTTTCTGCCGCATCGAGATGATCAGAACCAGTTCGTTCCGGTTATGGATAGTGTTGATGCGGCCCGCCTTTTTTCACATATATCTGACATCGCCCGTAACCGGACACGGCGAAAACTGGATTACTGGGATCAGTTGTTTTTGAATGCTGAAAATCTGGTGGATCGTTACTCCGACAGCCAGGAGTACAGTCAGGCAATTCCAGAGTACGGCCAAGCCGTCGATACTATCTGCCGTATTATGGTTGGCCGTGAAGACCGGATGCTTGAGCTTCTGAAGTCGCACTTTTCTCTCCGTGATTTACTGGATATTAAGGCCCGGTTGATCGGGACCGGCTATATCGGCGGCAAGGCGGTGGGAATGCTTCTGGCTCGAAAAATTCTCTGTAAGGACACTTCTTTTGACTGGCCGGAACATCTTGAACAGCATGACTCATTTTATGTAGGATCGGACATTTTCCATACCTATCTCGTCCAAAATGGTCTTTGGGGATTGCGAATGGAACAGAAGACTCCGGAAGGGTATTTTTCGAAGTCGGAAGAACTGTCGCAGGGACTTTTGAAAGGGCGATTTTCAAATGAAATCAAAGAACAGTTTCAGGAAATGATTGAGTATTTCGGGCAGTCGCCCATTATTGTTCGCTCCAGCAGTTTGCTGGAGGACAGCTTTGGCAATGCGTTTGCCGGCAAATATGAAAGTCTGTTTTTGGTCAATCAGGGTTCACCGGAAGAACGCTATGAGGAATTCGAAGCGGCCGTTCGTCAGATTTATGCCAGTACGATGAGTGAAGATGCGCTGACTTATCGTCTTCAGCGAGGGCTTGACCAGATGGATGAGCAGATGGCGCTTCTGGTGCAGCGCGTTTCCGGTTCGCATCATGGCAAGTGCTTTTTTCCGGATATGGCGGGTGTTGGCATTTCTTATAATACATTTGTCTGGAACAAGGAGCTTGATCCAAAGGCCGGTATGCTCCGTGTTGTAGCCGGCTTGGGGACGCGTGCGGTGGACCGAACGGATGATGATTATCCGCGTTTGATTGCGCTGGATGCTCCGTTTATGCGGCCCCATTTGAGCAAGGACAATGAGCGGCAGTTTTCACAGCATTATATTGATATGCTGAATATTGAGAATAACCAGTATGAAACGATTTCTATCAAACAGCATCTGGCTCATGATCCGAACTGGAATATCGATCTTTTGGCAATCGAGGATCAGGATGCGGTGATGCGTATGAAACAGCTTGGCCTCGAGTGCGGTCGGCAGGTGATCTTCACATTCGACCCGCTTCTCGAAAAGACTGAATTTGTGGCTCTCATGCAGCGTCTGCTGGAAACTTTGGGGCGTATCTACGATTATCCGGTTGACATTGAATTTGCGGTCAATTTCCCTGATGGTTCTACCCCGCAGATCAATCTTCTTCAGTGCAGGCCGCTTCAGGCCTCTGGTGTTAGCCGAAAAGTTCGTTTGCCGGAACAGTTGATTCCTGAGCGAACACTGATTCAGACGCAAGGCAGTTTTATGGGGGCAGTATTTCGCAGACCGTCAACAAAGTTATTTATGTGGATCCTTCCGCTTATATTCAATTGTCCCAGCAGGAAAAGCATGAAGTGGCCCGGTTTATCGGAAAACTCAACAACCAGTTCTGTAATAAAAAGACGGACTTCACAATGCTGATGGGGCCGGGTCGATGGGGAACCTCGACGCCTTCACTGGGAGTTCCGGTGCGATTTTCCGAAATTAACCAGATGGCGGCCTTATGCGAAATATCCTATCCCGGCGGGAACCTGATGCCGGAATTGTCGTATGGCAGCCATTTCTTTATGGACCTTATCGAGGGACAGACTTATTATATTGCTCTGTTTTGTGAAAAACAAGATGTCGTCTTTCAGTCCGGGTTGTTACAGAGACGGCCCAGTCTGCTGACGCAGATTTTACCGGAAGCGGAAAAATACAGCGACACCTTGTTTGTCTATGAGATTAAAGATGATACGCTGATGCTGGAAGCGGATGTATTTAGTCAAAAATTAGTCTGTTATTTCAATTCTTCCCGTTCCGAACGCTCCTGACGGTTGGTATTATTTGACAAAATGGTAGGGCTTTCTCTTCGGGGGAGGCCGTTTTTTTGTGGCTCGGCAGGGGAACCACTAATAAACACGAATTAAGATCTACCATGAAGCACTTGAAGCTCATGAAGAAGAAAAATAGTTAAAAAACTTCCTGTTCTTCCTGATCTTCATGATTAAAAATTTTGTCGCCGTTTTTTTGTTTGTAATTGGGTATTGAATTCATACAATGCGGGTATTATGGAACAACAGATGGATTTAAATAAAATTTTGAAACAGCATCTGGAGATGGAATCTTTTTTTGCAGGTGATTTTACCGTCAAAGGCGGCGAAGATCTATTTCCGGTTGCTTCTGCAACTTCAACGACCCAACAGGAGGCCTCCGATATGACTCAATCCCTTGATACGATTGCAACAACGGTTCGTTCCTGCACGAAATGTGAGATCAGTTCATCGCGGCTCAATGCCGTACCCGGACAGGGCAATCCCAAGGCGAGGCTGATGTTTGTCGGCGAGGCGCCGGGGGCTGATGAGGACAAGCAGGGGCTGGTGTTTATCGGCAGGGCGGGTAAGCTGCTGACGGAGATTATTATCGCAATGGGTCTATCGCGGGAGGAGGTGTTTATCGGAAACATTCTCAAATGCCGCCCGCCGGGGAACCGTGATCCGAAGCCCGATGAGATTGACAATTGCTGGCCATATCTGAAACGCCAGTTGGAGATTATCCAGCCAGAAGTGATTGTGGCGCTGGGGGCACA